>CAJZEE010000035.1 GCA_915066865.1 uncultured Veillonella sp. | reverse complement strand
TTGTCTCATCACCCTCTTATCAAACAACCAAAGCATCGTTTGTGAAATTAAACAAGCCTCTATTTCAGGACGTATAAAGGGTTTTACCTCTTTATTAACGTCGATAATTACTGTAAATGGTGTATTAGGTACATTCTCTATACCTAATACATGTGCAGTGTCTTCAGACATTGGCATTTCTACGTATTGTTGGCGAATTTTGCGCCATTCTTTGAAGGTATAGTTTAGAATATACTGAGATGCAATCTCTTCGTTGCGCCAGAATGATTCCCCTTCTTGTAAAAGTTCCTTTGTCTGTTTCGGCAAACCAATGGCTTCGCTGCGAACCTTACCTCGATAGCTAACAAGTGTATCGTACTGTAATAGTTCGGCTGCAACCTTATCGCCTTTAGACAAGAAGAAATTATACAAGAATTCAATTTGGTCGATATCTTTTAAATTAATCTTGTGATTACCTGCATCGAGCCAAGCCTGTGTCATTTCACAGAAATAGGTGAAAGCATCTTTTTTAGGCTCCACTTTAGAAGGATCATACTTTTTCATAGGCGGTACATGATTTGTTGCTGTATCTTCACCAGTTATAGATGTGTCAGTATGTTCCTTTATGAGCTTGCTACCAATATAGCCAAAGACTGTTCTAAAACGCTCACTATTATAGAAGCGTTCAAATACATCTTCAAAGTGCTTTAAGAAGCGTACATCATTATATGGTAATACATGAGTGCTCAAAACCTCATATGGCGCTAACGGATCACTAATATATTGGAATTCCTCCATACGGCGTACACCAGAGCCTTTTAATAGTTTTAAGAAACCTATTTGTAGCGCATGAGGTTGTAAGCTAAATAAATCGTTAAAGGATAATCCAAATCGTGCTTTATTTTCGTAAGGTAAGCCTACAATTAAATCCATATGTACATGTGTGCGTCCCGCCTCAATAATAGGGCGAATTGCCTTTTGAATGTACGGCCAATCATTGTAACGATTAATAGCATCCAAGGTTTTCTTATGTGTACTTTGTACGCCTACCTCTATTTGAATACGTCCTGGTGGTGTTTCACAGAGAATTTGTGTTTCCCATTCCGTCATGAGCTCAGGTTCCATTTCTAAATGGAAGTTCGTCTCTGTATTGGCATCTCGCATAAATTCCATCAACGGACGATGGTGATGTGGTGCACAGTTAAATGTTCTATCTACAAACTTAACTTGCTTTACCTTATGGTCGATAAACCATTGTAATTCTTTAAAAGTTCGCTCTTGTGGGAAGAATCGCACTGTATTTTTATTGCCAGATAAGCAATACTGACAAGAGAACGGACAACCACGAGAGGACTCATAGTAGATAATTTTATGTTCTAAATCCTCCATATCCTCTTCTACATATGGGAATGGTATAGTACTTAGATCCTTTACCTCTACAGTCTCAGTAGAGCCCATAAGTTGACCTGTAATATGGCGTCCCCGTACACCAGGGATTTCTTCTCCTAATCCATCCTTACCATTTTGTAATGCACTAATGAGTTGGTAGAAAGCTTCTTCCCCTTCACCTTGTACAACATAGTCAACAGCATGACATCGATGTAAGATTTCATCGGCCGTAAACGATACTTCTGGTCCACCTAAAATGATTTTAATATCTGGTCGAACGGCTTTCACCATATCCACCACATGTAAGGTCATTTCAATGTTCCAAATATAGCAAGCGAAGCCCAATACATCTATATTGCGCTCTGTAATATCGCTAAGAATATGTAAAACAGGCATATTAATAGTATATTCTACTATATCGTATGCCTGTCCGTGAGCCTGCCCGTAGGCTTTCAGATACCGCAAAGCCAGGGAGGAATGTATAAATTTTGAGTTTAATGTGGATAAAACTACGTTCATAGGTCCCCTTTAAATCATCGAATGGCTCAGCCACCGTCTAGTCATAATACACATATTATACCATTAAAAGAGCCCAAAGATAAAGGAAACAATAGCGCCCACTAAAATGACAACCCCTACTACAGAGAGGATAATGCCACCGAAGAATACAACAGCTGCTAAAACAACAGCTAATATGATAATCAAAATGATGCGACTAAGCCAGCTTGTACTATTAAAGCTATACACCTTAACATGAGGGCCATATTGATTGTACTCTTCACTGCGTTGATACTCTTCGTTCATATTACTAGGTGTAGAGTCCACATGAACAGAGTCTCCTACCTCTTCAATAGTTACACCATCAAAGTCACGGCGTTCATCATCAGATAATACTCGTGTATTTGGCTCTCCGAAGTGAGCATTACTACCAAAGCTATCGCTACGTTCATTATTTCTATATGTATTTTGATTGTTATTTGTATTGTGTTGATCAGACATCGTTACGTCCTTTATATGACCAAAAGAATAATTAATTTTATACAACTTATTATACCATATTTTTCTGATAAAAATGCAAATAAATATCCCCTATAGATATAAATTCATATATCTATAGGGGATATTTTTGTTTGTATTGCTTATATGACTATAGGCTAACGACCAAATTAGTCTTTCAAGTATTTTTGAAGCAATTGATTTACCATACCTGGGTTAGCACGGCCTTTAGATTCTTTCATAACTTGACCTACTAAGAAACCAATAGCCTTACCATTGCCACCTTTGAAATCTGCCACTGGTTGTGGATTATTAGCAATAACTTGCTTAACGATTTCTTCAATAGCACCAGTATCTGTGATTTGAACAAGGCCTTCTTCTTTTACGATAGTATCAGCATCCTTGCCGGATTCCCACATGGATACGATAACTTTTTTCGCAATTTTACCAGAGATTGTACCTTTATCGATAAGGGCAATCATACCAGCCAAGTTTTCTGGGCTTACTTTAGATTCAGCAAATGTTAAACCACTTTCATTAATCATCTTGGACAAGTCACCAAGCATCCAGTTAGCCACAGTCTTAGCATCTGCACCTGCTTTTACAGTAGCATCTAAGAAATCTGCAGTTTTACGAGATACAGTAAGGATTGTTGCATCTTCACGAGATAAACCATATTCAGATACAAAGCGTTCAATCTTAGCATCTTGCAATTCAGGTAACGCACGACGTACTTCTTCGATTTTTTCGTCCGTAATTACAATTGGTACCAAATCTGGTTCAGGGAAGTAACGGTAATCGTTTTCTTCATCTTTCTTACGCATACCAATAGTAATGCCTTGAGCATCATCCCAAGTACGTGTTTCTTGATCTACTTTACCGCCAGCTTCGATCAACTTAGCTTGACGCAAGGCTTCATATTCAACAACCTTTTGAATAGCTGTTAAGGAGTTAACATTCTTAGTTTCTGTACGTGTACCAAACTCTTTAGTACCGCGCAAACGTACGGATACGTTACAGTCACCACGCAAGGAACCTTCTTCCATACGACCGTCAGATACCTCTAAGTATTGCAAGATGGAACGTAGTTTTTCAACATATGCTCTTGC
Organism: uncultured Veillonella sp.; assembly: GCA_915066865.1. Taxonomy (GTDB): domain Bacteria; phylum Bacillota; class Negativicutes; order Veillonellales; family Veillonellaceae; genus Veillonella. Next base: position 15,468 of record CAJZEE010000035.1, on the reverse strand, counting down.
TTCTGCACCGGAACGAATATCTGGTTCAGATACGATTTCAAGAAGAGGAACACCTGTACGGTTGTAGTCAACGTTAGAAGATTTAGAATCAGAAATAGTGTTACCACTGTGAACGAGTTTACCTGCATCTTCTTCCATGTGAATACGCGTAATACCAATGCGTTTAGTTTCACCATTTACTTCAATGTCCAAATGACCATTTAAGCAAATTGGCAAATCATATTGAGATGTTTGATAGTTTTTAGGCAAATCTGGATAGTAATAGTTTTTACGGTCAAATTTATTAAAGTTTAGAATTTCACAATTCAATGCTAAACCAACTTTGATAGCAAATTCTACTACTTGTTTATTTAACACAGGCATAGCACCAGGTAAGCCAAGGCATACTGGGCATACGTGTGTATTTTGATCGCCGCCGAATTCAGTGGTACAACCACAGAAGATTTTAGACTTAGTCTTAAGCTCTGTATGAACCTCTAAACCAACGACTGTTTCGTATTTACTACTCATAGAGAAACCTCCCCAGTTGGTGCTACTAATTGACAGTCCGGACGTGCTTGTTCAAATGTGAAAGCAGCACGTAATAATGTTTCTTCACCCATAGCAGGGCCAAGTAATTGTAAGCCAATTGGCAAATTATTGCTACTCATACCTGCTGGGATGCTAATACCTGGAATACCTGCAAGGTTTGCTGGTACTGTACAGATATCTTCTAAGTACATTGCCAATGGATCATTAGCTTTTTCACCAAATTTGTAGGATGTATTAGGTGCAGTTGGTGTCAAAATCAAATCCACCTTGGAGAATGCTTCGTCAAATTCGTTTTTAATAAGGCGACGAACTTTCAAGGCTTTCAAATAATAAGCATCATAGTAACCAGCACTTAATACATAGGTACCTAACAAGATACGGCGTTGCACTTCAGGACCAAAGCCTTCTGTACGAGTTTTAGTAGACATATCTACTAAGTTATCTGCAGGTACCCGCATACCATAACTTACACCGTCATAACGAGCCAAATTGGAGCTAGCTTCTGCCAATGCGATGATATAGTATGCAGACAATGCATATTTAGAATTAGGCAAGGAAACCTCAAAGATTTCAGCACCTAATTTTTTGTATGTTTCGATAGCTTCTTCCACAGCTTTACGAACTTCGCTATTGAGACCTTCACCAAAGAATTCTTTTGGTACACCAATTTTTAGATTTTTTACATCATTTACAAGTGCTGTAGTGTAGTCTACACGAGTGCCTGGAATGGATGTGGAATCTTTAGCATCGTGGCCAGAAATAGCATTTAATACTAAAGCAGCATCAGTTACATCTCGAGTAACAGGTCCAATTTGATCCAAAGAAGATGCGAAAGCAATTAAACCATAACGAGATACATTACCGTATGTTGGTTTTAAACCTACAACGCCACAGAAGGATGCTGGTTGACGAATAGACCCACCTGTATCAGAGCCAAGAGCCCAAATAGCAGAACCGCTGGATACAGCTGCTGCACTACCGCCAGAAGAACCGCCTGGTACGCAATCAGCATTCCAAGGGTTAGATGTTTTAGCTAATGCAGAGTTCTCTGTAGAGCCACCCATAGCAAATTCATCCATATTAAGTTTACCAAGGCTAATATAATGATTATCTTGTAAACGTTCAATAACTGACGCATTGTATGGAGGCACAAAGTTTTCCAACATTTTAGACGCACATGTTGCAGGTTCATCTTTAATACAAATATTATCTTTGATGGCACCAGGAATACCTGCCAATGGGGAAATAGCTTCACCTTTAGCAATTGTTTCATCTACAAGCTTAGCTGTAGCCAAAGCACGATCATGAGAATCGGATAAGTACGCATGTACAGTCGGTTCCACTTTCGCTTTATGTGCAATAACAGCATTTGTCAATTCAACAGCGCTGATTTCTTTATTCACTAGTTTCTTGTGTAATTCATGAATTGTTGCCACAGCGAAACCTCCTATTCTTGTACAACGCGAGGTACTTTAAAGTACCCATCCTCTGCTTCTGGAGCATTGGATAAAGCTAAATCATGATCGAGGGATGGTTTTGTTTCATCCTCTCTAAATACATTGTGCAATGGTACTGCATGAGCCATAGGCTCCACACCATCAAGTTCTAATGCATCTAGTTCAGCAACATAAGTCAAGATGTCGGACAACTCTTTTTCTACATGTGCCATATGTTCTTCCTTAACTTCCAAGCGTGAAAGTAAGGCGATTTTTTTAATTTCCTCTTGGCTGATTTTCATCGAGACACATCCTTTCATAATTATTTATTATAAAGCAAATAATATATATTTTCAAAATATTGTAGAATGTATGTCTATTGGATTTCTCCGAGTTCCCGTAGGAGTTCTACAAACTCTTCTTCATTCATAACACGAACACCCAATTCATTTGCTTTAGTAAGTTTACTACCACTGTCTTCGCCAGCAATAACAAGGGTTGTTTTCTTAGATACGGAACCTGTCACCTTAGCCCCATGAGCTTCAAGAATCTTACCAGCTTCACTGCGACCCATAACTTCAAGTTTACCTGTGAGAACGACGATTTCGCCTTCCATTTGGTTGCCTGCTGCTTCAACAACATCTACAGTCATCTTGAGTCCTGCCGCTGTTAAGCCTTCAATGATTTCTACATGAGCAGGATCTTGACGGTATTCAACAATACTATCAGCCATAGTAGGACCGATTTCTTCTACCGCCACCAATTCTTCTTTAGTAATTGTCATGAATCGTTCCATAGATTTCACAACATTAGCAATTGTGCCGGCTGCTTTAGAGCCAATTAGTCGAATACCGAGGCCATACAATACGCGGTCTAACCCACGAGTTTTAGAGTCTGCGATGGCTTTCACCAAATTCTCTGCAGATTTCTTGCCCATTCGGTCCATGGTAACTAATTGTTCGACCGTTAAATGATATAAATCAACAACATTGGTAATTAATTTGTTATTGATTAGGTTTTCTACAATGCTAGGCCCGAGACCATCGATATTCATAGCATCGCGAGATGCAAAATGGATAATTTGTTCCTTTTCAATGGCAGGACAATGTTTATTGGTACAACGAACAGCGGCTTCACCTTCACGACGAACTGCCGGAGAGTCACATACTGGACAGCGATTTGGAATGATGAAAGGCACCTCAGAACCATTACGTTTTTCTGGAACTACCCGAATAACCTCTGGAATAATCTCGGCTGCCTTGTGAATGATAACGTGGTCACCAATACGAATATCCTTTTCATTGATAAAGTCTTGATTATGTAATGTAACACGACTTACATTTGTACCCGATACGAATACAGATTCCAATTCACCAGTTGGAGTAAGAACCCCCGTACGCCCCACATTGATAGTAATATCCTTAAGAATGGTCTCTACCTCTTCTGGCGGATATTTGTAAGCTGTAGCCCACTTAGGATCCTTCGCAGTACTGCCAAGTACCTCTTGATCATCAAAACTATTGACCTTAATTACCATACCATCTGTATCGTATGGCAACTCATGGCGCTTTTCACCCCAATAATTAATAGCCTCTATGACCTCGTCAATTGTTTTGCATACGCGGTAATGAGGATTTACAGAAAACTTGAACGTTTCTAGACTTTGTAGCAATTCCTCTTGGCTATGAATATTAGCCCCCACTTGAGAACCGATGACATAGGAAAAGAATGATAAATCGCGTCTAGCCGTAATGGCAGGATCTTGTTGACGCAAAGAACCAGCTGCTGCATTACGAGGATTTACGAAGGTTGGTAAACCCTCTTCATCACGTTCTTCATTAATGCGTTTAAATTCGCTATGAGGCATATATGCTTCACCGCGAACCTCGATAAATTCTGGCGCATCCTCTAGATATAAAGGAATCGATTTAATAGTACGCACATTAGCAGTTACATCTTCACCAACACGACCATCACCACGTGTTACGGCACGTACAAACATGCCGTTCTCATAGTGCAAATTAACAGCTAAACCATCAATTTTTAACTCTACTACATATGCAGATGGCTTATGTCCTAATTCCTTTTCTACGCGATTTGCAAACGCACGTACTTCATCAGCACTGAATACATTAGATAAGCTCAACATAGGGCGGCCATGGACGACCTTTTCAAAGGAACCTTCCACCTTCATGCCTACCCGTTGTGTTGGAGATGATGGCACAATATATTCAGGATGAGCTGTTTCCAAATCAACAAGCTCACGATATTTTTTATCATATTCAAAGTCACTCATTGTAGGAGCATCTTTTACGTAGTATAAATACTGCGCATGAGTTAGCTCTTGTTGTAACTCTTTAATTCTATCTTTCGGATTCATATTACATCCCTTTTACTGTGCAGTAACACTCTATACGTTCCTAACAAGTAATGTAGAGAGGTTAACTGCCATACACAAGTTTTATCCCTTCTTAACAGGTGCAAATTTTGCCATTACTACACGTACACCTTGTGTGGGGAATTCAATTGTCAACTTCATACCAGCCCCTTCGCCGGCAACATTGATGACTTTACCATTGCCCCACTTGCTATGAATAGCCGTATCACCAACCTTCCAATCGGCAATCACTTCATTGCGAACAATTGGTTTTGTTACAGGGCGACTGGTAACACTCATATGTTGCGGCACATGACGCTTAATATCATCAGGTACTTTACGCTTAGCACGCAAACCATCTACTAACTCTTCTGGAATTTCATCGATAAAACGAGATGGTAAATAGCTGCTAGTGCGTCCAAATACGGTACGCGTAGTAGCATTAGAAATATATAATTCCTTTTCAGCACGAGTAATACCTACATAAGCAAGCCGGCGTTCCTCTTCAATTTCCTCAGGATTCATCAAGGTGCGACTATGAGGGAATAAACCTTCCTCCAAGCCGCCTAAGAATACAATAGGAAATTCCAAACCTTTCGCAGCATGTAATGTCATCAATGTAACTTTAGACTCTTCTTGCTCGAAAGAATCAACATCATTTACCAGTGCTACTTGTTCCAAGAAGTCTTCCACTGTACCAGTTGGATTTGTATCTTGGAAGTCTTTAGCTACAGATAAAAGTTCACCGATATTCTCAGCGCGAGCCTGATCTTGTGGATCCGTACTCTCTTCTAATTGTGCCAAATAACCGGTTCTATCAAGAATAGCTTCTAAAATATCGAGTACCGTTTTATCTTCCATTTCAGCTACAAGAGTGAAGATAAGAATGCCAAACTCTTCTAACTTTTCCTTCGTTTTACCTTTAATCGTATCTACTAGATGCAATTGTGTGAGTGTCATGAACAAGGATGTGCCGTTTGCACGAGCATAATCTTGTAGTTTTGCCACTGTAGTTGCACCAATACTACGCTTTGGTACATTGATGATACGCAATAAACTCAAATCATCGAATGGATTATATAGTACCCGTAAGTAAGCTAAAACGTCCTTAATTTCTTTACGATCATAGAACTTTGTGCCCCCTACCATCGTATATGGCAAAGCTCGTTTAATCAGTGCTTCTTCAAGTACACGAGATTGAGCATTTGTACGATACAAAATAGCCATATCGCCATAAGGTACGCCATGAATATCGTGTTTTTTGGCAATAGTATCGCCGATGAAAGCCGCTTCTTCATGTTCAGACTGCGCCGTAAAATGCTGAATTTTAGCGCCTTCAGTCTTGTCTGTCCACAAGTTTTTCTTTGGACGACCTTCATTATTTTCAATTACCGCATTGGCTGCATCAAGGATAATCTTTGTAGAGCGGTAGTTTTGCTCTAACTTAATAGATGTACAATTTGGATAATCCTTTTCAAAGTCTAAGATATTTTGAATATCTGCACCACGCCAAGCATAAATACTTTGGTCAGCATCACCTACAACGGCAATGTTTTTCCAATGAGAGGCTAATAATTTAGCCAATAAATATTGGGCATGGTTCGTATCTTGATATTCGTCGATCATGACATAACGAAAACGCTTACTATACTTATCTAGAACAGCTTCATTAGATTGTAATAACTTTACAGCTACCAATAGGAGGTCATCAAAGTCTAAAGCATTATTTTTACGTAATTCCCGTTCATAATATTCATATACATCGGCTACCTTTTGTTGGTAAAAGTCCCGTGCTTGCTTTCTAAAATCAGAGGCAAATAGCAATTTATTCTTTGCATCTGAGATAGCAGCGATCATAGCACCTACAGGATAGTATTTATCGTCGAGGTTTAATGCTTTTAAAGCAGCCTTAATAACAGCTTGCGAGTCAGATGTATCGTAAATTGTAAAGTTACTGTTATAACCTAAGAAGTTATCTAATTCAAAACGCAAAAATTTCGCACAGAAGCTATGGAATGTGCTGAGCCAAATTCGATTAGCTACATCCCCTACTAAACCTTCTACACGACTTTTCATTTCTTTTGCCGCTTTATTGGTGAAAGTAATAGCTAAGATTTCATAAGGATTAACACCTTGAGCCAATAAATGTGCAATGCGAACGGTTAAAACCTTTGTTTTACCAGATCCTGCACCGGCTAAAATCAATAAAGGGCCTTCCGTATGTTGAACGGCTTGTTGTTGCTCTTTATTTAAACCTGTTAATAATGAATTCATCGGAACACCCCTATCGCCCTTACATATACTATAGTTTCATAATCATATAAATAGAGAAGAAGAACGTTGCAAGCAACGTTCTTTTCCCTTTGTATACTACTATACTATTTCATAGCACCAAGAATTGGTGGTACGATTTGTTTTTTACGAGACATAGTATTTGGCAAGAATACGCCATTGTCTTTAACTTCTTTTTCAAATGCTTTTGTTACTACTGCTTCCACATCACCACTGAATAATAATGTAGTGCTTTCATCAAGAATATTTGTAATCATGATGTAAGATGCATCGTAGTTGTTAGCACTGCGAAGAGCTTCTAACGCTTGTACTAATTCACCTTGTTTAGCCAATACGTCTGTAGTATCCATAACAGAAATTTGACCGATAGAAATTGTTTTACCTGCTTCGGAGAATTCCTTCATATCTGTACGAACGATATCGTCATTAGTCAAATCAGAAATATCTGCACCAGCTTTTAACATATCAAGGCCATAGGACTCAATATCTACACCAGCGATTTCTGCCAATTTATGAGCCATTTCTTTATCTGTTTCAGTACATGTTGGAGAACGGAATAAAACAGTATCAGAAATGATAGCGGACAACATCAAGCCTGCAATAGCTTTAGGAATTTCTTGATTGTTTTCCATGTACAATTTAGTAATGATTGTATTGGAGCAACCTACTGGTTCTAAACGCATAAATACAGGGCCATCAGTTTCGAAATCACCAATGCGGTGATGATCCACAACGCCGCACATATTCATAGACTTGTAACCGTCAATGATTTGTTTAGATTCATTGTGGTCAGTTAAGTACAAGTTGCCGCCTTCTGGAGCGAATTCTTCCCAATTCTTAACGATTTGAGGGTGTTCAAAACCAAAATGATTCAATACATATGTTGTTTCTTTATTTGCTTCACCTGCACATACTGGAGTAGCTGGTGTGCCCATTTGTGTTAAGAAATTAGCAAAGGAAATAGCAGAACAAATAGAATCTGTATCAGGGCTTTTATGACCTGCTACATATGTTTTTACATCACTCATAATATACCTCTTTTATATAAATTTCACACTTAATATCGACTTACGTCAATCCGATTTTTAACTCTATTATTATATCATAAATTATATAAAAAAACACGCCACTACTAAGTAGTGACGTGTTTTTGTCATTCTACAAAATTATCTAATGTAAATGATTAGTCGTGATTTTTTTTACGGTTTGTCAACAAACCAGGTCCAAGTGTTTCAATGATGATGAACAGCATTGGAATGATAAAGATACCAAACAATGTTGCTGTTGTCATCCCTGCTACTACAGTAATACCCATGGATGTACGAGCACCAGAACCAGCACCAGTAGATACTGCCAATGGCAATACACCAAGGATAAACGCAAAGGATGTCATCAAAATTGGACGTAAACGAATTTTTGCAGCTTCGATAGCGGCATCAACAACGTTCATACCACGTTCGTCAACACGGATCTTAGCGTACTCAATAATCAAAATCGCATTTTTTGCAGCCAAACCAACAAGGGTTAAGAGACCAATCTGCATGTAAATATCATTAGCTAAGGAATATCTGCCTGTAAAGTTCAACAAGAATGGAACTAAAGAAGCACCAATCATACCAGATGGTACGGAGAACAATACGGCAAATGGTACCTTCCAAGATTCATACAAGGCAGCCAAAATTAAGAATACAAATACTAGACCTAAACCAAGAATCATGATGGTTTGAGAACCAGCTTTCAACTCTTCACGAGATTGACCTGCCCAGTCATATGTATAACCGGCTGGTAATGTTTTAGCTGCCGCCTCTTTCAATGCATTAATCGCATCACCAGAGGAGTAACCATTCGCTTGAGAACCACCGATTTGTACAGCCATCGCATTATCAAAACGAGTAATACTAGACGGTGTACCTGTTTGTTCTTTCGTAATATAGTTAGAAACTGGAACCATAAGGCCCTTGCTATTACGAACAGCTAGCATATTAAGCTGTTCCGCATTTTGACGGTAAGCGTCTTCAGCTTGAACTACTACTTTATAGTTTTTACCATATGTAGTAAAGTCATTGACTTGAATACTACCATAGAAACCTTGCAATGTAGTAAAGATATCAGCTAATGCCACGCCATCTTGAGCCGCTTTTTCACGATTCACATCAAATTGTAAGGATGGTGTAGATGTATCAAATGTAGTGTAAATAGATCGAATTGCTGGACTCTTACGAGCTTCTGCTAAGAATTCATTAGCACGTTCCGCCATAACTTGTGGGCTGTCACCAGCTTTGTTAATGAGGTACATGCTGAAACCACCTGTAGAACCTAGACCAGGAATAGATGGTGGGTTCATAGCAATTACAGTTGCTTCTGGTACCTTTTCAGCAGCAAAGCCAAATGTTTGACCAACCATGGCATTAATTGATGTTGCTTGTGTTGTACGATACTTCCAGTCAGACATAGTAGCAAAGATTACACCTGCACTTGATTTTTGACCACCACCTAAGAGATCAAAGCCTGCTACAGTAAATACCTCTTGGAATAATTGCTCATCTTTTGGCTTTTCAGGATCATTTTTACCTTCTAAGAAGGAAGCAATTTTTTCAAGGGTCGCCATAGTACGCTCAGATGTGGCACCTGGCGGCTCATTAACAGCAATCATGTAATAACCGCTATCCTCTGCAGGTACAAAGGATGTAGGCAAGAAGTGGAATACTAAGCCTGTTCCCCCCGCAAAGATAAGCAATGCAATAACGGTTAAGCTCAAACGATGGCTTAAACGAGCCAATTGGATACCATACCAATTGCTGAAACGTTCTAGGCCTGCATTGAATTTATTTAACTGACGATGTACCCAATCTTCACGCTCTTTAGGTGTGTGAGGTTTTAACATCGTAGCACATAGTGCTGGTGTTAATACAAGGGCAACAATCGCAGAAATAACAACAGATACAGCGATTGTTAATGCAAACTGTTTGTAAAGAATACCTGTCATACCACCCATGAAGGCAACTGGTACGAATACAGCTACCAATACAAAGGCGATACCAATTACAGGGCCTTGTACATTTTCCATCGCTTTAATAGCCGCCTCTTTCGGAGGTAAGCCATTATATTTTAATTCATACTCTACCGCTTCTACTACTACGATAGCATCGTCAACAACGAGGCCGATAGCCAATACCATGGCGAATAATGTTAACGTATTGATAGAGAAATCAAGTAATACGAAAGCACCAAATGTACCTAGCAAGGATACTGGAACAGCAATCATAGGAATGATCGTAGATCGCCAAGATTGTAGGAACACATATACTACGATAAGAACGAGTAACAATGCTTCTACAAAGGTATGCTCTACCTCTTTAATGGAAGCACTTACGAATTTAGTATTATCTACAACTACGTTATATTGCATATCTGGTGGGAAAGATTTAGATTGTTCATCTAGTACCTTCTTAACATTCGCAATAGTTTCTAATGCATTCGCATCATTTTGTAAGGAAATAGCAAAACCTGCTACCTCTTTATGTGCGGACTTAGCAATAAAGTCATATCCTTTAGCACCAATTTGAATGCGAGCAACATCTTTTAGATGCAATACCTTACCATTAGAGCTTTTAATAGCAATATTACCAAATTGTTCAGGTGTTACAAGACGACCTTCAATTTTGATAGGGTATTGAAATGCTTGTTCCCCATTAGTAGGATTTTGACCAACTGTACCTGCAGCAGCCTGTAAGTTTTGTCCCTTAATAGCTGCTGTTACTTCAGAAATGGTAACACCAAGATTTTGCATCTTCGCTGGATCTAACCAAATGCGCATAGCATAATCAGAACCGAACTCTTGTACAGAACCGACACCCTTAATGGCTTTAATAGCATCCATCATATAGTTGGTAGCATAGTTCTTTAAGAATGTAGAATCATAAGTACCATCAGGTGAGTTCAAGGAAAATACCATAGCCATATCACCAGAAGATTTAGTAGTTGTAACACCAACTGCTTGTACCTCTGCAGGTAATTGAGCAAGTGCTGCTTGTACACGGTTTTGTGTATTAACCGTATCCATATCGGCATCTGTGCCTTGATTGAACTGAACAGTCAAAGAGTAACTACCATTACTAGAGCTACTAGATGTCATATAGTCCATATCTTGTACGCCTACGATTTGTGTTTCAATAACACTGGCTACCGTATCATTAACAACTTGAGCCGTTGCACCTGTATAGGCAGTGTTTACACGAACTGTAGGTGGAGAAATTTGTGGATATCGAGCTATCGGAAGGTTCATCATAGAAATGAGACCTACCAAGGTAATAACAATGGCTATTACAATGGCAAAGATAGGTCGATTAATAAAGAATTTCGACACGATCTAGCCCCCTTCTATTTTGTAGCTTTTAATTGTTCTTTTGAAAGCAATTTAGCATTAACCTTCACACCGTTTTTAACCTTAGTTAAGCCATCAACGATGATTGTGTCTCCAGGTGCTAAACCGGCTTTAATAATTGTATCGCTACCACTTGTACCGCCAACTTCAACACTTTTTTGTTCTACTACACCATCAGCATTTACAACATAGATAAAGTTTTTATCCATGATTTGAAGAATGGCACGACTAGGAACAAGAATAGCATCTTTAAGTTTTTGACCAGGAGAAATCACTGTAGCAAACATATTTGGCAACAACAAATGATCAGGATTTGGGAAAGATGCTTTCAACACAAGCTTACCTGTTGATTGATCAAGACTTTTTGCGGCTTGAACAATAGAACCCGGTTGATTATACGTTTCGCCATCAGCAAGTTTTAATTGAATATTTGGACCATTGGAATCATCGCCAGTTGGATTTTTCATGAAGTCAAGATATTCTTGCTCTGTCATACTAAATTCAACAAAGATAGGATCGATAGAATCAATAGTTACTAATGTTGTAGAACCTGCTTGTACAAATGTCCCCATATCGATATCATCCATACGTAATGTACCAGAATATGGTGCATATACCATTGTATCGCCATAGTTATCTTGAGCAATTTTTACGGATGCTTGGTATGCTTCATAAGCTGCCTTAGCTTGTTCTACAGTACTGCGTTGTGTATCTACACGTTGTTGCGCAATAGCATCTTGTTGAGCTAATGTTTCATAACGATTAAGGTCTACTTCAGCATTTTTATAGTTTGCATTAGCTTGAGCTGCTTGTGCTTCTGCATTAGCAAGAGTAGCTTCGTATTGACGAGAATCGATACGATATAATGGCTGGCCAGCTACAACTTGCTCCCCGCCTTTAACAAATTTTTCAACTACGTAACCAGTTACACGAGCATGTACAGCTACAGAGTTTTCTGCAACTACTGTACCAGCATAGGTTTGGTTTACCTGTGCATCACTTGCAGTAATTTTGTATGCATTGACACTCACGTCGCCTGCTTGCTGTTGATTACTGCCACAACCAGCAACCATTACAGCGGATACAACGAGAGCCGCTAACATACGGGAATAACGGAACTTCATTATCTGTACTCCTTTACACGAAACTAATCATCTATGTGTCATAATTACATAAATATCTTTATATATTTTACAGGATTCTATAGACAAAGTCAATTTTTTCGATACCCTTCCACCTTTATAAAACATAGATAAAATCTGATTTAATTCATATTCATTGTGCACAATCAAACCGATAAAAATTATTGACTTTTATATTTTTTTGTGTACAAAAAAATGCTAGAAGCATAGAACCATTATTTAGCATTCTATACTACTAGGATATATATTCAATATGGTGGAGATGAGGGGAGTCGAACCCCTGTCCAGAAGTGTTGCCATATAGACTTCTCCGAGCACAGTCTATGATTTAGATCTCAGGTTGCTACCGCTCACAGACAAGCTACACAACCCCAGTTCATGTTGTCTCGCCTAATTCATATGAACAACTGAATTAAGCCAGCCTACGGTTTGACGTCCATTCACACTTGGTAGGCACAAGTATGAGGGACGTAGCTTATGCAGCTAATGCAAAATTTTCTTCTGCGTTTAAATGTTTTCCCACCGTTTAACGGCCTCATGGAACGCCGACTCGCTATCTATACCACACGCACCCCTGTCGAAACCTTTACATCCCCGTGTGTCGCTCTCATAATTATAAGCCTATTTAGTATTACTGTCAATTATATGAAACCTTCACCAATTCGGTATATTCACTACTCTTAACCTTCTCAACTTATCTAAATTTGACAATTTTACCAATCCAAGGATTCTTTTATCCCTGTCTTCAGAGGATATATTATCTATTATCATGATTATAACTGTTTCATAGCATTTTGCAGTGATTGGCACACATAATCTATTTGTTCTTTATTATGCGCAGCAGTCACCGTTAGTCTAATTCTACTTTCACCAATAGGTACTGTAGGCGGACGAATAGCGGTGCCTATAATGCCATCCTCATATAGATAATCAGATACGGCAAGTGTATCTTCATTACGCCCTATTAGTATTGGGAAAATTGGCGTTTCATTAGTAGCATCAATTCCCATAGAAATCAATTGATCTGCCATATAGTTTACATTTTCATGTAAACGCGCTAAAACAGATGCATCTGTCTCAAGAACCTGTAATGCAGCTAAGGCCGCCCCTATATCAGCAGGAGATAATGCGGTAGAGAATATAAAACTGCGGCTCGTATTAACGAGATAATCTATGATAGTACTATTTGCAGCTACATAACCACCAACAGAGCCTAGAGATTTACTCAATGTACCAAGTTGTATGTCTACTTCTTTTTCAAGTCCAAAATAGGCCGCTGTACCATGACCATTACCAATAGTTCCCGTTGCATGGGCATCGTCAACCATGAGCAATGCATTGTAATCACGGCTTAATTCATACAGTTTATCTAGTGGTGCAATATCCCCATCCATACTAAATACGCCATCAGTAACTATAAGCTTTCGAGTGTTTCGATCTACCTGTTTTAACAGATACTTTAACTCGTCTATATCACAGTGGCTATATGTTTTTACAGTACCTCGACTTAATCTACAACCATCAATAATACTAGCATGATTAAGAGCATCACTAAAAATAATAGTATTCTTATCAGCTACGGCAGAAATAGTTCCTACATTGGCCATATAACCGGTATTAAATACAAGGGCTTTTTCAGTATTCTTAAATTTAGCTAATGACCTTTCGAGCTCTGTAAATAATGGAAATGTACCAGATACAAGGCGCGATCCACCAGATCCTGTTCCATATTGTTGAGCCCCTTTCAGGGCCCCTTCTATGACACGAGTATCAAAAGTTAAGCCCAAATAATTATTTGAAGCCATCATTAAATATTCTTTATCATCTCGTTTTACTCGCACTGCATCTAGAGGACAGTATTCTCTTAAGGTTCGTAAATTATGGTTCTCTATCTTAGAATCTAATTGTTCTTTAAAAAATTTGTACATTCTATCTCCGTTGAACAAGTACTGGAGTACGCTCCAAATACTCAATTACACTTTCACTATCTATATCAGACCGTACAAAGAAAACGCGGCCCCCTATATCTGAACCAAATTCTTTCATATTAGGAAGGCGATGGTATACACCATTACAAGCAACATAACCTACTGTATAGTCTGGATCATCAGACCAACATAATTCGCCCACAATACCATCTGCTGATTGAACCTTTGAAGCTAATACTAAAGCCTCTCTCATATGTTCATTATCACCTAATGCATAAGAGTCAAAGGAGTCCATATGACTAACACGTACTCCGCGGTCACCTGTATCTAAGCGCTCGCCAGTAATGGCATCCACTAACATAGCGCCGCGCATAGATTTATCTAAACTTTTTAACAAAGATATAGCTTTAAGAACAGCTGCCTCACTAATATGAGGACCTTGTAAAAGCTCAGTCGCCAATTGATGGGATTCAGAAATACTACTAGTTTTATGTTCCTCTACCTTAAGACAGTCAATATATGTAATCTTCTCCGGTGGGATTAAATCTACAGTAATATTGATAAAATCAGCTCTTCCTTTACTGTGATGCAGTGCGCGATCAGCTAACGATTGAGCTATAGCCCCTACTTCTTCTAACTTCACAATCCGCTCTGCCCCAGAAATATGGTGGCCCCCTTTTTCATGGGGACCACCTTGAGCAGCACGCATGCGTACACTATATAATTCAGCCATTATGACACCTTCCCTTTAATAAGATCATTTTTAGGTACTTGGCTGTGAATTTTACGGAATACTTTCACAAATACTGGTGCCATAATAACAGTAAAAATCATGCCAGGCACTGCTAATGCAACCATAGGTAATGCAGCTTTACCGATATATACAGACAAGGTCAATCGCGCTAATGCAGATGCAATCGGGCCAGAAATCATAATACCTATCATATGATTGTGGCACATCCAAAGAATTAGCCCTACGATAAGTCTAAATTGCATAGCAATCATAACATTCAAAATAGTTTGTGTACCTAGTGCTAAACCGATTAAACTAGATAGACATCCGCTAATAATATATTTCTTAAATCCGAATACGGCACATATGGCTACCGCCAATGGAGCTGACAGTTGAAACTCTATACCTGGAATGACATTAGGTATTTTAATAGCACCTAATACAGTAATCATAGCCGTTAAAATAGCAACCTCTGTAATGTACCGAATATTCTGATTCATGATGTTTCTCCTCTACTTAGAAAATGTCAACCACAATCACAACTCTTTGTTTACATTATAATTTCAATATACATATTTATCAACTAAAAACACAAGATAAGTTAACAAATATCACACAAAAAAAGCGAGCCATCATGACTCGATC
>CAJZEE010000034.1 GCA_915066865.1 uncultured Veillonella sp. | reverse complement strand
CGAGATCTACACTCTTTCCCTACACGACGCTCTTCCGATCTAGTTTGAAGCTCAATTTCTTCATCTTTAAAGGCAATATTATCGTTTTCAAAACGTGTTAAAAGGCGATCAGAGGTCTTATAATTGTGAAAGCCTAATGCCCCATCATAATCGCGCTTTGCACGGCTTAAGGTCATATACTTTTTAGTCTTTTCCGCTTTTTCAGACAAAGGTCCTAGTTGCTCTTCAATGGTAGCCATTACGTCCCGTACGCGCTCCATATTACGGTCTGTACTAGCAATACGACGTAAAGCATCTTCTTTATTAATTTTAAAGCGAGAAATCCCAGCTACATCTTCAAAGATAAGACGACGTTCTTCAGGTTTAGAATTTAAAATAGCATCAATTCGGTTCTGTCCAATAATGGCCATGGAATCTTTACCAAGACCGGTATCTGCCAGTAAAAGATGTATGTCCTTTAAACGACAAGAGCGCTTATTGATGAGGAACTCACTTTCACCAGTACGATAGATACGGCGTGTTATAGCCACCTCTGCCATATCTAAATCTAATTGTTGATCACTATTGTCAAATACAAGAGTAACCTCAGCAGCGCTCATAGGTTTGCGCTTTTCCGTACCAGAGAAAATGATATCCTCTGCTTTTTGTCCGCGCAAATTACGAACATTGGATTCCCCTAAAACCCATTTCATGGCATCCGTAATATTACTTTTACCGCTTCCGTTAGGTCCAATAACGGCAGTCATTCCTGGTGAGAATTTTACAACCGTCTTATCTGCAAACGATTTAAAGCCCTTTAATTCCAACCGAAGTAATTGCATGACTGCCTCCTTTCTACTAACCACCCTAAATAATCATATCTTTTATATTATAACACATATTGTAGGCCATCAATACAGCACCGAACGGTATTTCTCCTACTTTCTTCACACCAACTTATACTATATTGTGGATATAATTCAGCGAAATATAATACATTTCTATTTTTAAGCCCTCTCACCTTAGATGTTAAGCTTCTAGGATAAGAAATAATAATATTATGTTTTATTGCAATACTATTATTCCCAATATAATTTGTTTTATCATTATTAGTCTTATCTTTACATCCAGTATTATCAGCATTAACTCTACTAAATCCTAGATTTTCATAAGTAGCATATTCAGTTAGATTAAAACAATCGTTACTTAGTGAATACTTATACTGAGATACATGCTCATCAATACAACGTTCAATTCGCTGCTTATATTGTTCATTCACAACTAGCTCCCCCATAGCTGGCTCATATGGACCTGCCACTAAGCTATTACCGGAATCTAATTCTTCTGTACTTTGTAATCCCGTGCGAATGACTTCAATACCATGCTGTTCAAACCAATTTTTTAAAAATGCACAATACTGTATAGCTAGCTCAGTACTTAGTGGTTCATATTCTCCAGCTCTATACTGGTCGGCTAGTTCTGTATTCTCTATAACTAGTACAGGGTAGATACGTATAAAATCAGGTTGTAATGCAGCTACCGTAATGGCCGTTTCTATTATGGTTTGCCAAGTCTCTCCTTTTAGTCCTGGTAAAAGTTGAACCCCAACGATCATATCATGCTGTTTTAATCGTGTAACAGCCTCTACTACCTCTTGTGCCGTGTGCCCCCTCTTAGCATCGAATAAAATACCATCATTCATAGACTGCACGCCAAGTTCTACAGTTTTTACTCCATAAGACTGTAATAATGTAATCGCTTCATCACCTACAGCATCAGGTCTTGTAGAGCAACGTATGCCATCAATGATTCCCCGTTGAAGTATTTCATAGGCAGGCATTAATAATTTATGTTGTAAATCTTTAGGAATAGCCGTAAATGATCCCCCATAAAAGGCAACCTCCCAAAACTTCTCGCACCGTTTTGTGCCTACATAGTCTTTAATTGTTTGTTGTATATAATCTGGAGTTAGGTGACTAATACCAGATTGGCCCGTAATACGAGATTGATTACAAAATGAACACACATAGGGACAACCTACGTGAGGTATAAAAAAGGGAATCATACCAAATGGTTTCATAGACACCTCCTCTTCTTATGTAAAAATTATTACTCATCTACTATTATATAAATTATTACTCACATACTATATTACTCACATACTATTATACAGAAAAAAGCGCCATTCGGCGCTTTTCTATTTATCAGCCATCAACTTTTCTAAAGTCAATTGAGCCGCATGTTGTTCTGCAATTTTTTTACTTTTACCAGAGCCGGCCTCGTAAGTAACACCATTAATTTCAACCGTCATATGGAAGGTTTTAGCATGGTCGGGACCACTTTCACTGAGCAAATGATAGACAATATGTTTATCCCCATCTCTTTGCACATATTCTTGTAATAATGTCTTATAATCTTTGCCCCGCTTACCTTCTAAGGCTTGCATGATATAAGTAGTTAAATGTTTTAAAACGAAGACCATAGCCGTTTGATAATCTGTAGAAATATAAATAGCACCGATGAGAGACTCAAAGGTATCCGCTAATATAGAGTTTCGATCATTACCACCGGAAGCGTGTTCTCCATGACCGAGCAATAAATATTGTCCTAGTTTCAAAGAACGGCTCACAGATGCTAAAGAATCTTCACACACTGTAGCGGCCTTAATTTTCGTTAAATTACCTTCAGCCATATCTGGATATGTCTTAAATAGGTATTCCCCAATAATAAGATCCAAAACAGCATCGCCTAAAAACTCTAATCGCTGATTGTGATGAATATGCTTTGATTTATGTTCATTCGCATAAGAAGTATGTGTAAAAGCACAATCTATAATGGATATATCTGACACAGGTATGTCTAAACGAGCAACAAGCTCATGAAGAGATTCTTCACGAGCTTGTGTTATCTTACTCTTATGCGTTTCGATAGTAACCATTAAGCTTCATAACGGCGAATGCAAAGTGTACCGTTATGACCACCAAAACCGAAAGAGTTAGAAAGTGCACATTTTACTTGGAGTTCACGTGCGCCTTCACGAACATAGTCCAGATCCAAACCTTCATCAGGATTGTCACAGTTAATTGTAGGGTGAACTTTACCAGTTTCAATCGCCATTGCCATTACGATAGTTTCAATAGCACCAGCAGCACCCAATAAGTGACCTGTCATGGATTTAGTAGAGTTTACAGCGATATTTTTAGCATGATCGCCGAACAATTCTTTAATAGCTAATGTTTCATTTTGGTCATTAAGGCCAGTAGATGTACCATGAGCATTGATGTAGTTAACGTCTTTAGGGTCGATACCTGCATCTTTAATTGCTAATTCCATACATTTACGAGCTTGAACACCACCTGGAGCTGGTGCAGTGATGTGGTAAGCATCACCATTACTACCATAACCCACAACTTCAGCATAGATATGTGCACCGCGTGCTTTTGCGTGTTCTAATTCTTCAAGAACTACGATACCAGAACCTTCGCCCATTACGAAACCATCACGGTCACGGTCAAATGGACGGGACGCTTTTGTTGGCTCGTCATTGCGTGTAGACATAGCCTTCATAGCCGCAAAACCAGCTACAGCGGCCGGAGATACCGCAGCTTCAGTACCACCAGCAAACATCACGTCAGCATCACCACGTTGGATGATACGGAATGCATCACCAATCGCATTTGTACCAGAAGTACAAGCAGTTACGTCGGTAATAACTGGACCTTTAAGCCCAAGGCGAATAGATACGCGTGCAGATGTCATATTTGCAATCATCATAGGTACTGCAAATGGACTTACGCGGCCAGGACCTTTCTCGAATAATGTTTCATACACCTCATGGATAGAGTCAATGCCGCCTATACCTGTACCAACTACAGTACCACAGCGATCTAAATCTGCTTTATCTAAATCAAGATCAGCATCTTCACAAGCAAGAACAGCTGCACCGATAGCAAATTCTACAGAACGGTCCATACGACGAGCTTCTTTCTTGTCTACCCCATAGTTTGTAATATCAAAATCTTTTACTTCACCCGCAATGCGTGTTGCATAGTCAGATGCGTCAAAGCGTGTAATCGGCCCAATACCAGATTGACCTGCCAATAACGCATTGTAGAAGTTCTCTTTACCGATACCTACAGGAGTCACTGCCCCTAAGCCAGTAATTACTACACGTTTTTCCAATTATTCCACCTCTTATAGCTATACAGCCCTTTAAATTAATCAATCTCTGCTACTTGCTGTTTCAATTGTGCAAAGATATCTTTAACTGGCATAATCTTATCGACTTTTCTCATATTATTGCCAGAGAACACCAACCCCGTTTCCACATCACCTTGTTGTGCACGAGAAAGAGCACGGATAATGCAGAATTTATGGGAACAGTGTTTTAAACAGTTATCACACACCGTCGGAGGCGCTACAGTACCGTCTAAAACAGATTCAGCAAATTTATTTTTTATTGCTTGACCAGGCAAACCAACAGGACTTTGAATCAATACAATATCCTCAGGGTTTGTAGCTCGTACATACATTTTTTTCAATTCATCAGATGCATTACATTCATCAGAAGCAGCAAAACGGCTACCCATTTGAACACCACTAGCGCCGATTTTTAACATTTCAACGATATCACGGCCATCTAGAACACCACCAGCAGCAATTACTGGAATATTTTTTACCGCTGCTACAACTTCGGGAACGATTTCTCGAGCAGAACGATCCGTTCCCAAGTGTCCACCAGCTTCACAGCCTTCTACGATTACAGCTGCAGCACCTAAACCTTCAGAAATGCGAGCTAATTTTGCGGACGAAACAATTGGTACAATAGGAGTACCAGACTCTTTGCCCATTGCGAACATATCTCTTGAAAAACCAGCACCTGCTACTACAAGATCAATGCCTTCTTCGATGGCAGTCTTTACTAAACCAGCAAATTGAGTTGCTGCTACCATCGCATTTATACCAATAATACCCGTAGGTGATAATTTTCTAGCTAATTGTATTTCGTATCGTAATTCATCGAAAGGCAAGCCCGATGCCGCAATAAGGCCGATACCACCTTCATTTGCAACGGCTGCTTCCAATCGAGCTGTAGACAATCTAATCGCCATACCACCTTGAATAATAGGTACTTTGGCCACTAGATTCCCAATGCGAAGTTCAGGGAGCTTCACTATCAAATCCTCCTGTAAATAAAACCGGTTGGGAGGCCACTCGGCCTCCCGTTCGGTTGAATTGTTAGCTTTACAGCTTATTTAGCAGAATCAATATATTCTACTGTATCCTTAACGGTTTTAATTTTTTCTGCAACGTCGTCAGGGATTTCAACATTGAATTCTTCTTCAAATGCCATGATCAATTCAACGATATCTAAGGAGTCAGCGCCTAAGTCGTCGATGAATGTAGAATCAATGGTAACTTCAGCTTCATCAACGCCTAATTGTTCCACAACGATTGCTTTAACTTTATCGAAAGTGTTCATTAGTGGTTCACCTCCTTTCAAAGTGTATTTATATATAGTCTAATTTTACAACTACATTACCATGCCACCATCAACATTGATGACTTGACCTGTAATATAATTAGCAAAATCGCTAGCAAGGAATGTTACTACTGTTGCTACTTCTTCAGCATCAGCCATACGGCCCAATGGAATTTCAGTAACCATAGCTTCTTTAACTTTTTCTGGTAATACATCGGTCATATCTGTGTTGATAAAGCCTGGAGCAATAGCATTAACTGTAATACCACGGCTAGCCAATTCTTTAGCACAGGACTTAGTAAAACCAATTACGCCCGCTTTAGAAGCAGCGTAGTTAGTTTGACCAGCATTACCAATAACACCTACAACAGATGTCATGTTGATAATATGACCAGAACGTTGTTTCATCATAATTTTAGATACTGCTTTAGTTACCAAGTATACACCTTTAAGGTTGATATCAATTACAGCATCAAAATCTTCGTCTTTCATTCTCATCAACAAACCGTCGCGCGTAATACCCGCATTATTTACGAGAATGTCAATGTGACCAAATTCTTTATGAGCTTCTTCCACCATGGAAGCAACTTCATCAGCATTTGCTACATTAGCTTTAAATTTAATGGCTTTTCGGCCTAACGCTTGTACAGCTTCAACAGTTTCTTGTGCTGCACCTTCGCTACCGCTATAGTTTACTACAATATCAGCACCAGATTGTGCTAGATTGATAGCTACAGCGCGACCAATGCCACGGGATGCGCCAGTTACAATGGCTACTTTACCCTCTAAATGCATTTTATCGAACCCCCTTCAAAAATTCAAGCGTTTTCTCTAAGGATGCAATGTCTTCAACATTAGCTAATTCCATATCTTTGTTGATCTTTTTAGTAAAACCTGTGAGTACTTTCCCAGGCCCCACTTCAACAAAGCGAGTAACACCAAAGTTTACCATTTCAGCTACACAATCTTCCCACAAGACAGGGTTAGCGGCTTGAGTAACTAAGGACTCTTTAATGTCATTTGCATTAGTCAAAATCTTGCCAGTAACATTTGCAACTACAGGAATTTGTGCATCACACACTTGGATCTTATCCAACTCTTCCTTTAACCGAAGAGCTGCGGGTTCCATCAAACGGCTGTGGAATGGAGCACTTACCGGAAGCATTACTGCGCGTTTTGCTCCTGCTTCTTTCATTTTTTCAGCCGCTGTTTCCACCGCTGCAGTTTCACCGGCAATAACGATTTGTCCAGGGCAATTGAAGTTAACTGCTTGTACAGAACCTACAGAAGCATCTACTTCTTCACAAATTTCTACAACTTGCTCACGAGGTAATGCCAAAATTGCTGCCATAGCGCCTTTACCCAATGGCACAGCTTCTTGCATATATTCACCGCGTTTATGAACTACATATACTGCGTCTTTAAAGTTCAATACACCGGCTGCTACTAGAGCACTATACTCACCAAGACTATGCCCGCCTACGATGTCAGGCGTAAAGCCTTGTTCTTTTAGAATTTCATAACAAGCTACGGATGCAGTCAAAATAGCTGGTTGTGTATTTGCTGTTTTAACGAGCTCTGTATCAGGACCTTCGAAGCATAATTTACTGATAGAATAACCAAGTGCCTCGTCAGCTTCTTCAAAACGTTGTTTCACAATAGGGTACGCATTATACAAATCTTGTAACATGCCTACTTTTTGAGAACCTTGACCAGGAAAAACAAATGCCGTTTTCATTAGGGGCCTCCTTATTTACTAAGACCTTGAAGATTCTTAATCACAGTTTCAGCTTCAGTCATAATATCTTTAATGATAGTTTCACATGGTTTAACATCTGTTAACATACCAGAAATTTGACCGATCATTACAGAACCTTCTTTTACATTACCCTCAATAGCAGCTAAACGAAGTGTACCAGCACCTAATGCTTCCAATTCCTCTTTAGAGCCACCACTGAATTCAAGGGATTTATATTTATGAGCTAACGCATTATCTATAATACGTACAGGATGACCTGTTGTTAAACCAGTCATAACTGTAGCACGATCTTTTGCTTTCAATACAGCATTTTTATAATTTTCATGGGCAATACATTCTTCGGATAATACGAATCGTGTCCCCATTTGTACCGCTTTAGCACCTAATGCAAATGCCGCAGCCATACCACGACCATCTGCGATACCTCCGGCAGCAATAACTGGTACATCTACAGCATCAACTACTTGAGGAATTAATGCCATAGTTGTAATATCACCTACGTGACCACCAGACTCTGTACCTTCAGCAATAATTGCATCAATACCACCACGTAATAAGCGCTTTGCTAGTAATACTGATGCAACTACAGGAATAACTTTTGTACCAATTTCTTTCAAAGCGGGAACATAAACACCAGGATTACCTGCACCTGTAGTGATAACAGGAACACGTTCTTCCACGACTACTTCCATAACCTCTTTTACAAATGGAGACATGAGCATGATATTACAGCCAAAAGGCTTACTAGTGCGCTCTTTTAATTTATGGATTTCATTACGGAAAATATCAGGAGGCATATGACCAGCACCAATAATCCCAAGTCCACCAGCTTCAGAAACGGCTGCCGCTAATTCTGCAGTACCGAGCCAAGCCATGCCACCTTGAAAGATTGGATACTCAATCTGCAATAAATCACAAATGTCAGTCTTAATCATCTTGATGTGTCCTCCTTAATACCATTTCAAGACCAGGCTTGCCCATGTTAGGCCTGCACCAAATCCTGCAAACGCAACATTATCACCGCGTTTGAAACGTCCCTCGCGATTAGCTTCATCAAGTGCAATCGCTACAGACGCGGCAGATGTATTACCATACTTATGTAAATTAACAAAAACTTTTTCCATCGGCAGATGTAAACGTTTGGCTGCCGAATCAATAATACGAATATTCGCTTGATGAGGAATGAAGTAATCTAATTCATTTAACTCCATATCAGCACGTTCTAAGGATTTTAAAACCGTACGTCCCATCGTTTTAACGGCAAATTTATATACTTCAGGGCCATCCATATGAATAAATGTTAAGCCCTCTTCTACGCGTTGATCATTTGCTACTACAGCAGTGCCACCTGCAGGAATGCAAAGCGCTGATCCTCCAGTGCCATCGGCGCCCATGTCAATACCTTTAATGCCATAGCCTTCAGGTACTTCAGATACTACTGCAGCCCCAGCACCATCACCAAAGAGGATACATGTACCACGATCATTCCAGTTTACTCGACGAGAAAGAATTTCTGCCCCCACAACGAGTACTTTTTTATAGATACCAGAGCTAATATAACTAGCGGCAGTAATCAATCCATATACAAACCCAGAGCATGCCGCTTGTAAATCATAGGCTGCAGCGTTTTTAGCTCCTAAGTTTGCTTGCAATACACAAGCTGCCGAAGGAATAATCATATCTGGTGTTAGGGTAGCAAAGATAATCATGTCGATATCCTCTGCAGAGACATTAGCCATTTGCATAGCTTTTTTTGCTGCCTCGGTCGCCATATAGGATGTATTCATACCTTCCGGTGCAATGCGTCGTTCTTCTATACCCGTACGCTCTCTAATCCATTGATCATTGGTATCAACCATTTTTTCAAGATCAAAGTTTGTTACTACATTGTCAGGAAGGAAGCTCCCAGTACCAATGATTCCTACAGGTTTATTCATCATAGTCATACTTTAAGGCTCCTTCAATATCCATCGTTTCTCTTATGTGTTGAATAATTTTACGCTCTACTAAATCACTAGCAATTTCAATAGCAGTTTTTATTTCTTTTGCTTTAGAACTACCATGAGCAATCATGAATACCCCATTAACTCCTAAAAGTGGAGCACCACCATTTTCTGTGTGATCCAAACGTTTTGCCATCTTTTTCAAGGCTGGCTTTACAAGCATAGCTCCTATCTTGGCAAAAATACTTCCTGCCATAATGCTATCCTTTACTAATTGCGTAAGACCTGTTACTAACCCTTCCGCAAATTTAAGTACCACATTGCCTACGAATCCATCACATACGACAACATCAACGGCACCTTTAGGAATATCACGACCTTCAATATTACCTTTAAAATTGATAGTCTTCATACCCTCCAAAATAGGATACGTCGCCAATACGACATCGTTCCCCTTTGTGGCCTCTTCACCAATATTTAACAATCCCACAGTAGGATTTTCTTTTCCTAATAAAAGCTTAGCGTATTCAGACCCCATTAAAGCTCCTTGTACAAGATGTTTAGGTTTACTATTGGAATTTGCACCAGAGTCTAACATAACTGTTATACCACTTACCGTTGGCATTGGAGTTGCAATGACAGGGCGATCAAT
Organism: uncultured Veillonella sp.; assembly: GCA_915066865.1. Taxonomy (GTDB): domain Bacteria; phylum Bacillota; class Negativicutes; order Veillonellales; family Veillonellaceae; genus Veillonella. Next base: position 9,708 of record CAJZEE010000034.1, on the reverse strand, counting down.
ACCTTTAATGCGACCAAGCCCAAACAAAGCCGCTGCAACAGCAGCTCCCGTACTACCTGGAGCAATTACAGCATCACAACGATTATCCCGAACCAACGAAGTAGCGACCACAACAGATGCATCTTTTTTCTTGCGCAATGCTTGACCTGGATGTTCATCCATACCGATTACCTGGCTAGCATGATGTACAGAAATACGTGGATTCTTAGCTTCATTATTAGCTTCTAATATATCAAAAATTTGCTGCTCATCGCCGACGAGCACCACTTCAATGTGTTGATTTGCTCGTACGGCTTCAATGGATCCAAGTACAGTCTCCATTGGAGCAAAGTCGCCACCCATGGCGTCTATTGCAATTTTCATAATTTACACCCTATTCTCTACGGATTCCATAATAAATTTTGCGCGAAACACTTCTTTTATTTTATCTCTTATTATAACCCAAATAAAGAACTTATTACCTCGGCGACGAACAATTTCTGCTTTCGCTACCAAATTAGTACCAGATCCTACCGGGTTCTTATATTTTATATTTCCAACTTCCGCAGAGCAAACAGTCGTCCCCATAACCACTTTTGCAAGGGAATTTGCTTGAGCATATAAATACTGCGGTTCTACATATCCGAATTGATCTTCCATATCAGCCGTAGTACGCAACATAGATAATGCTTGGTGCCCCTCGGTGACATCAATCAATTCGCCAACCACTTCATATGATACATGTTCTGCCATTTCATGTGATTGACCTGTAGCCATAACACGAATGCGTTCACGCAATTCAGGAATACCCAATTCTAGTCGATCGAGACGAATTGTTGGCACACTTACACCAAAGTGTGTTGCCAATTCTTCATCAGTAAGAAATGGCGTAATATTCAGTTTTTCTTGTAACTGCTTCTGGCGCTCTTGCTTCTTTAACCGACTCATGGGACCACCTTTTATGACCTAGTATTAATATTACATCCTAAGTATATACAATAATTCCCTTATTGGCAAGACTTTTCATACATATAGTAAGATATTTTCATAGCATATACAAAATATAGTTGTTTTTTTATATTTTAGTATTATTGTTTATAAAAAATAAAAATGTGTCACCATTTTATAGAATAATCTTACTATAAAATAGTGACACATGCTATTGATAACAAAACATATAAAAATATGAGTGTATATTTTGAAAGCATATAAAAAAGACGCCTACAAAGTAGGCGTCTCTCTCTGCTCACATATTAAGCATTAGCTACTACTTGTTCACCTTTATAGTGACCACATGTAGGGCAAACACGATGAGGCATCTTAGGTTCGTGGCATTGTGGACATGCTACATAACCAGGAGCTTCTAATTTCCAATTAGCACGACGACGATCGCGACGGCATTTAGACAATCTACGTTTAGGTACTGCCATTATCTGCACCTCCTTAGTACAATCATTAGGATAATCTATCATCTTTCTCATCAAGCAAAGCACGTAACTCTGCAAATCGAGGATCCACCACAAAGGATTCACAAGAACAAGGTGAAACATTTAAATTTGCTCCGCAATGAACGCACAATCCTTTGCAATCATCCTGACATAACACTTGAGAGGGCTCATTGATGATTAATGTATCCCTAATTAGTTCAGTTAAGTCAATTTCTTCTCCATCAAAAGAATTCACATCATCTGCAGCATCTCGACAATCACTAAAGATTTCCTGAAAGAAATCTTTTCGATAATGTTCTGTGGTATTTAAACAACGGGAACAATCATAATCGCCTTTAGACTGAATCGAACCTTGAACGATGTAATTTTGACCATCAAACCAAAACTCACCACTAATGGTTATATCATGACGGCTCCAAGGAAAAGCAGTTACGTCACCAAGCTCAGAGGCTGATATCGTATAGCTATAAGGAAATTTCTTTCCTATATGTTCTTTTGCTTGCTCTACTTGCAGTTTCATAATCTTACCTCGACTCATAATATTATAAACATGACATTGTGCTTTGTCAAATAAAAAAGACTATCTCAAGTGGACTCAAGATAGCCTTTTGGTAAGTCAATTACATTTTTTCGAATTGGTCTTTACCAACACCGCAAATTGGGCAAACATAATCAGCTGGTTGATCTTCGAATTTTACGCCTTCAACAGCTTCGTCATAAACCCAACCACATACTACGCATACATATTTTTCCATGTGTATTTCCTCCTTCACTTGAAAATTATTGTTTAATGTTTATCTTTAATTAATTCAGATACTCTATCTGTAATGTAGTATATCAAAGACATCGAAACTTTTCAATACTCATTTTCTTATTTTCTCATTTTTTATAATATTTAATAATCATAGATACTATGCGGTTTTCTACTACTTAACTCATTTGAAATATATTATCATTTAGTTTTTTTATCTTTAGACTACTGCTAAATATTTTATTTTAATCCAATAATTGGAAATTAATTTTGAAAGCATATTGTTTAAATAAATAACTATAATAACCTTATCTAAGGTGTACATAATTACTATATTATACTATTATATAGAGAAGAGATTATGTGATTACATATAATCTCCAAATAATATTACGCTTAATCTCTTTAGTATATAAGTATATACTGATGAATATTCTTGACTTTATTAATACTCTAATTTTATATAAGAAAATAAAATCATTCTTATATAAAATTCTCGCATAAAGGTATAATAAAGTTTCAGTAAATTTAATTGTTATCATAGGAGGCTTTATGAGAACAGCGTTAACACAACTTTTACAAATCGAATACCCTATCATCCAAGGTGCTATGGCTTGGGTATCTGAACACAAACTAGTTGCTGCCGTAGCTAATGCAGGTGCTACAGGTGTAATTGCTCTCGGTGGTCGTGATGCAGAATGGACGCGCAACGAGATTCGTGCCTGTAAAGACTTAACGGATAAGCCTTTCGGAGTCAATCTCATGTTAATGGCTCCCAATAAAGACGAATTAGTGGATATTATCATTGAAGAAAAGCCTGCATTTGTAACACTTGGAGCAGGCAATCCTGTACCATATATTAAACCATTGCAAGATGCAGGCATTAAAGTTATCCCTGTTGTCCCATCTCTAAAACTTGCTAAACGTATTGAAGAAGCTGGTGCTGATGCAATTATTATTGAGGGTATGGAAGCTGGTGGACATATTGGTAGCCAAACAACCATGTCCTTAATGGAAAATATTTTACCTGAGATTTCCATTCCTGTTGTTGTAGCGGGCGCTATCGTAGATGGTCGTGGTATTGCAGCAGCATTGTTGATGGGTGCTGAGGGTGTACAAATGGGTTCCCGTTTTTTGTTAGCTGAAGAATGCCAAGCCCACATAAATATGAAAGAAGCAATTATCAAAGCCACAGATACAGACTCTGTTGTAACAGGTCTCCTCTCCGGTCACGGTGGAGTACGTAGCTTGAAAAACGAATTCACTACACGTTACTTAGCTGCCGAAACAGATGGTGTTACTACCCCTGAAGAACGTACCAAAATGTCCCAAGGCACTAACAAACGTGCTGCTATCGATGGCGATGTTGTAAATGGTGCTGTACAAGTTGGACAAGGTTTAAACCAACTTACTACTATTGAACCTGCTCACACTATAGTACAAACAGTAATGAACGAAGCTATCATGTCTATTCGTAAAGCACAACGTCTTATTGAAATCGTATAGTTAATAAATTAGGAGTTCCTTATGTTACCATTTCACGGAAAATACCCCAAATTAGATCCCAAAAGTTGTGTTATGCCTGGTGCAGAACTTGCAGGTGATGTTGAACTAAAAGAATATGCTTCCATTTGGCAAAACTGTGCACTTCGCGGTGATGTAAATAAAATTGTAGTAGGTCGCTATTCTAATGTACAGGATAACTCTGTATTACACGTTGATGACGACAGGGCTTGCATTCTTGGAGATTATGTAACAATTGGCCATGGTGCAATAGTACACGCTAGTACTATCGAAGATAATGTATTAGTTGGAATGGGCGCTATTGTATTAAGCGGTTGTCATATTGGCTCTGGTTCTATTATTGCTGCTGGTGCAGTCATAAAGGAGAACACTGTAATCCCACCTAATTCTTTAGTTGTTGGAATCCCAGCTCGCATAGCTCGTACAGATGAAACGCAAATCGAACGTATTCACAATCAAGCACTAAAATATAAACACTTGTGGACTGTAGAATATGGCATGCTTCCTGATGCGGGTGGCGAAGAATACGATAAGAACGCAAAAATCGTATAATTACATATACATTAAAAGCGGATAGTTGATTAATTCAACTATCCGCTTCTTTTCTATATATTATATTTACTTTTATTAACTATTATTTATTGCTACTTAGCGCTATTTAATTTTGATTGAATGATTTGCTCTACCATAAGAGCTGTCCCCATTGTTAAAGCTATAGGAAACAACATTTCTACAGAGAAACGAGATAATTCAAGCATAAATACACAAGATGTCATAGGCATTTTTTGTGCAAGGCCTAAGAATACTACGGCCCCCACAAAAGCAGACATTCCCAAAGATACTGGCGCTATAGCAATAGCCCATACGGTACCAAATACGATTCCCAAAGTACTACCTAACATCATAGATGGTGTAATACGACCACCATATGCACCAGCGGTCAAAGCAAGTAAAACAGCTACCCATTTGGATCCAAATAAACCCAATGCATATGTCCATGTGATATCGTTCGTAAAAGTCAACTCATTGCCTGCTTTACCATTTCCAAGAATTTCAGGAAAATACATAGCTAAAACACCAATTAGTGTAAATGCTACGATAGAAATAGGAATCATTATGGGACTACTACGGTGAATAGCTGGTAATTTACTTTGCGTTAGATTAAATAACACTACACCAATGGCAATAATGACACCTAGTGCAATAGAAAACTCAACATAATGACTCCCCAAACTGGGTTGTGCCATTGTATATTGTATAACATCTCCTACACCAGCTTGTCGCGTCACAAATGTAGCTAAACCACAACATAAGAGGGCTGCACTCATAGCCCGTATATTCCAAGTAAGAAGCAAAGTTTCTAATGTAAAAATTGCCGCAGATAATGGTGAATTATAAACTGCAGCTAAACCAGCGCCTGCAGCACATGCAATTAATAATTGACGGTCTTCTTGTTTTATATCAAAATGTTTAACTAAAAAGGTAGTAATACCAGCGCTAGCCTCACGTGGTGCAACTTCTCGACCTAATGGAGAACCAATACCTACCGTAATTATTTGCAGTGTTGCATGTAAAACAGTAGTAATTGGATTCATATCCATTTTACCAGAAACTGCCGTTTTTATATCCACAACGCCTTTACCATATCTGTGAATCAAAACCCAACCTACGCCACCTATCGCGCCACAGACGATTAAGGGTATTAATCGTTCTATCGGTGATACTCGGGCCACAGCTGCACCAAAGCTCAGATGATCAGCGGAGGAGTAATTATATACGAAATGTTGGATTCCATGTAATAAATGCGTATAGGAAGCCCCTACTAGCCCCGCTATAAAGCCAACTATAATAATAAGTCCTATAAATCGTTTATCATATATCATATTTACTCCATCGCTAATACAATTTCCCCAGCCGCTAATGTCTTTTTAACATCAATGATACGCTGATTTGAGGAACCTCTGAAGCGCAAAGCAGGGTCCTTAAGTTCATCTACAAAGCGGCCATCTACGAGAATGTCGATTTCTTGTAATAAAGCACTTCGCAACTCATCTTCTAAGATATCATCTATTTCATAGCCGGAATAGGCCCAAATCTTCTTTTCTGGCGCCGCTGCTCGAACAGCTCTCACCACCGGTAATAAGCCTTGTACATTTTGAAATGGCTCCCCACCTAATAATGTTAAACCTGAACATGTAGGATTCTTTACATAGGAAACCACTAAATCTGTCTCAGCTTGCGTCCATACCTTACCAGCATTAAAATCTTGGTATTCTTCGTTAAAACAATTATAACAACAATGTGTACAACCTGTTACAAATATAGATGTACGAATCCCTTCTCCATTGGCAATATCATATTGTCTTATTTGCCCATATCTCATCATAACCTCCATAGTAGTGCCTATCAACTTTGATCAACACTATATAGATATATTTCAATTTCCCATATATACAGTAAAAGCTGTGCCTAAGGCACAGCTTTTACCATTTAAAACTATCGTATTTAGAACTAAAATCATATCTATTAGCATACCCACATCATTAGATGTCTATGATAATTATATTAATCTATATAACAGTTTATCTTAATCTGCTTAATATACAGGATAATTATTAAAACTATAACTCTAATAATCTTAAATGTGCATTACACGATCTTTAATTTCCTTTGTGCGCCCTTCATTCCAGAAGTTTTCGCCAAGGTATCCACAAGTACGACGGATAACAGTTAATTTATCGCGATTTGTATTGTGGCAACGAGGGCATTCCCACTCGTTATGTTCATTTACCTTAATTTCTCCATCAAAGCCACATTCGTGACAATAGTCAGACTTGGTATTAAATTCAGCATAAGAAATATGATCATAAATATATTGAATCATAGTCAAAACAGCTGGAATATTATTAGTCATATTAGGAATTTCTGCATAGGAAATACAGCCACCTGTAGATTTCTTTTGGAACTCAGATTCAAAGGAGAACTTGTCAAATACATTAATCTCTTCTCGTACGCTTACATGATAACTATTAGTATAATAACCCTTATCCGTAATGTCCTCAATAATACCAAAACGAGCGCGATCCAAAGAAGAGAATCGATGGGTTAAACTTTCAGCAGGTGTACCATATAATGCGAACCCCATGTTATGTTTAACTCGCCATTCATCAACAGCTGCATTTAAGCGATCCATAATCTTCATCGCAAAAACGCGACCTTTCTCGCCTGTATTCGATTCACCGGTAATTAAGCGAGTTGCTTCATAAATACCAATATATCCCAAGGAAATAGTCGCATAACCGCCAGTCAAGAATTTGGCAATTTTCTCGCCTTTTTTAAGTCTTGCAATAGCACCGTGTTGCCAATGGATTGGTGACACATCGCTCACTACGTCCTTAAGTAATTCATAACGAAGCATAAGCGCTTTTTCTGCCAACTCAAGTCGTTTATCTAAAATTTCAAAATATCGTTCTTCACTACCGCGGGCTAGAATACCAATTTGAGGTAAGTTTAAACTTACTACACCAATGTTAAAACGTCCATCAAACTTGTATTCACCATTTTCATCCTTCCAAGGAGATAAGAAGGATCGACAGCCCATAGGACTAAAGACATTACCTGAGTAGTTTTCCTTCATTTTCTTTGCAGAAATATAGTCAGGGTACATGCGCTTAGCCGTACATTGTGCTGCCAATTCAGTTAAGTAATAGTATGAACTATCTGGTGTTACATTATGCTCATCAAGAACATAAATCAACTTAGGAAAGGCTGGTGTAATATATACATCGGCTTCGTTTTTTACACCTTTAATACGTTGGCGCAAAATTTCTTCTGTAATAAGAGCCGCTTCCTTCGCGTATTCATAGTCTGGTTGGAAATACATAAATAATGTAACAAATGGAGATTGACCATTTGTGGTCATCAATGTATTGATTTGGTATTGAATAGTTTGGATACCATCTTTAACCTCTTTACGCGTACGTTTCCACGCTATTTCACGAGCCTTTTCCATATTAGGCTCCATGCCATAAATCTCAACTTGCTCTTCAATAACATTATTGAGGATTTTTTCATAAGATTTACGTACAAATGGTGCCAAAATACGGTCAATACCATTAATACTTTGACCACCATATTGACCAGATGCTACTTGTGCAATGATTTGTGTTGTTACAGTACAAGCAACTTGGAAAGACTTAGGTGTATCGATTTTTTTACCATTGATTACTGTGCCATTTGTAAGCATATCTTCCAAATTAATCAAGCAACAGTTAAACATAGGTTGAATAATATAATCCATATCATGGAAGTGGATAGCTCCACTATCATGGGCTTCCAAAATATCGGTAGGAATCAATTTACGACGAGCAATATCCTTAGATACTTCACCAGCAATTAAATCCCGTTGGGTAGATACAATAGCAGCATCCTTATTAGAATTTTCATCAAGAACACTGATATTACTACGATCTAATAAACCAATTACATCATCATCAGTTGTATTTTGACGGCGTTTAAAAGCTTGAACAGCTTTGTAACCTTCATAGGCACGTGCCGTTGCAGGATTATGATACTCAATCAACTTATAATACACTTGATCTTCAATAGCATAAATTGTCATGTCTTTTTGAAGCTTAGTAGCATATTCCTCAATTTCATTTGCAATACGCTGTGCCAAGCCCTCTTCGTACAACCCAGTACTACTATGTTCAGCTTTTTCAATAGCCAAAGCAATCTTGTTTTTGTCGAATGGTACCTTCGTGCCATCACGCTTAATGACCTGCAACATATTGGCAACCTCCCCATCTTGTTACTGCCAAAATATATGTTAAGAAGTATAAAAAGTATGTCTAATCACACTTTTTATAAATTTATATGTAAAAATGTAAAGAATTATTAGAAAACCCCTCTATTTTTACCGCCCTCTCAGTATACTATATATGGTGGTTGTTTTCAACCCTAAATACAATATAAAGTAAAAATAGGTCCCTCTATCTATGCCAATATGACATGGATAAAAGAACCTATATAAATTATAATGCAAAGCCAAATAGACGAGTTAAGAAATTACCCTTTTTCCCCACCCAACTAGATGGGACAGAAGGATAAAATGTGCGATTAGCTAAGAGGTCGCGTTCATTAAGATGGATATTTGGCAACAAATCTTTTTTATACGTATTGTCTAATTCAGAAATTGCTTCCACATAACCTTGGTACGCCTCAACATCACAGCCATCGCTGTAACCAGTACCAAAGAAATGAATTAAACCATTTCGATATAATTCAATAGCCCTATCATAGTTAGCGTTACCATGATCAAAAGATGCCATATTACATTGAATCAAAATACCTCTATCAACCCATGCTAGTAATTGTTCAGGTTTAGTAAATAATTGTCCATAAGTTTCTACTTCACTAATAATAGGTACAAGCCCCATATCTAGTAGACTTAATAACCACGCATTAATATGATGCACTTTGCTATTTTGTGGAAGAGCAACTAATATAAAATGGCTATCTCCCAACGTATATTGATTGCGATGAGAAGCTATATATGCAACCATTTCATCACAAAGCATTACGCGAGCTCCACTGTGAATAGTTATATCTACTTGTTGCTCCTTAACCATAACTTTTACTTCATTAACTAAAGAGTTTATAGCATTCCATGTGTTCAGATCCATAGATACTGTTACATCAAGCGTACTAAAAATATCTGTAATACCTTGTTCAGACAAGGACTTAATCATTTTTACTGATTCTGCCATTGTTTGAGGCCCTTGTGGGCCTAACACAGCTGGCAAAATGCAACCATGTAAATCAACCACGCGACTCATAATCTTTCCCTTCTACTTTCGATTTTCTTTTCAAAATCGACCTCTTTTATAAAGTTCATGTTCTTCTCATTTAAGTTTATAATTCATTTTACATTCACGATTATAACAAGGGACCAGTCGCTTGTATAGTGGTTTTTCTATAAAAATAAATAAATTATTATATGTTCAT
>CAJZEE010000033.1 GCA_915066865.1 uncultured Veillonella sp. | reverse complement strand
TTTCCCTACACGACGCTCTTCCGATCTATGTTACGATTATAGCGAAAAAAATCTATATATTCAATATTGACATTTGGAAATTTTTTAATATAGTTTTACAAAAAATGTCGATATGGCTGAAGATGCCTTAAATTACTAGCTTTCATAATTAATTATATAATACGCTAAAAATAATTCTTCGTGCGCTGTCTTGATATGCGTAGTAGGAGTGGATTAAGAGTTTGTATCCCGTGCCTTCTATAATGACTGAATCTGAAGCCGTTTTAGGAACAGTGAGAAATTTTTCATATATATGATGAACCTCGGTCACGCCATTTGGTAGAGATACCTCTAAATCAAGGCCTTCATTGATGAATCTAAAGTTGATAGATTCATAGGATGCTGTTGGTATGTCAGCTGTACTATCAGTAGGCTCACGTACTTCTAATTCGATGTTAGAAATGAATTTATTATATCCTACAAGCGAAATAACATGAGGTTCTTCAACGGCCGTAAAGCTGATAAACTGAATATTTCGTTCCTTATATATTTCCGTTGCTCCTAGTTTTGGAGAATCCCCCTGTATAATCGTCCTGCCATAGTCTGTAAAATCAGGGTTAAATGTTTCTGTAATAGGCAAGTATACGTGCCATTGACCGTCAATTTTTGTATAGTTTGTAAACTCTCGATGGGATGTGTAACCGATAAAAGGCATTAAAAGGACTGCACCTAGGGCGAGTGCCATAATCGTTGTATGGATCGATGGAGTCAAACGCTTTACAAAGGAATATACGTTATGTGCTAAGAAGATTAGATTGAATGCGGCTACGTAAATCGTATTGAGCCAGAGTACAGGCTCATTTATTACACGTTTGCCAATCAGGATTAGGCACAATATTGTAATCGTAATAAATAAGAAACATAGGATCCTTTGTGTCTTGCTGCTTTCACTAGATCTGAAACTAGCCAAGTAAAATAGATAGAAAATGGCTACATACGGATAATATGTATAAAGGAACCGCGCATCTTCGCGGAGGCCTAAGAGAATCAATACCAAGTAGATATTAGCTAGAATACCTGTAATGATGGAAGCCTTTGGTAGTATGATTCCAAAAACAACATTATAGAATGTATTTGGTTCTGGTGGTCCATCAGGCTCCTCTTTGTAAGTGCACAGCATGGACATACAGATAAATATATTAATAGCGGCTAATACTTTAAAGATTAGATCATCAAAGGTAAATGGTTTGTTCAGAATGATGAAGAAAAACCATAGAGTCATGATTATGACGACATTATACAGTGTTGATGTAACAATGGTAATACCAATCCGTTTCAGGCGATTGATGATTTCGCCAATGTAGTATTCTCCAAGCGATGTAAAATATAGAGCAATCATAGAGTACAGCCATAGATATGATATGTTTTCTGTGGCTAGCTCGATGCCTCGTATGTGATGGTACGTTTCATGAATCGTATATAGACCAACGCTGATGCCTATGCTTAATAATGTATATACTATGGAGTACTTTCGATCTCGTGTTATATATGATTGTAGTATGACGATGAAGAAATACAACCCATAGAACCAAAGGTCTATATCGGCAAACCAATCTTGCTCTAGATAAAACGGTGTACATGAAAATACGGCAATTAATGCCAGTAATATAGGCGACTGCGTTGCTAGGTCCCGCAGCGAAGACCATAAATGTGTAATTGCAGATTTCATAGATTCTCTCCCTCTATAAAAATAAACGACCCCCTCTTATCTGTAGTATACATGTTTTCTAGTGAAAGTCCTATGAGGTTTTACAGGTGTCTGAATTTACATTACAATAACATTAAGAGCTAGTATTTATAGAAAAGAGGTCGTTCACATGGAGTTCTCTTATTTTTTACCAGTACATATCCAATTTGGTTGGGATAAAGTCGATAGTGTTGCTGATTTTGCTAAGCCTTATGGTAATAAAGCGCTAATCGTAACAGGGCGGACAAGTGCCAAAAAATCTGGCTTATATGACCGTGTGGTGGCGAAACTTGAGGGTGCTCATATTGACCACGTCCTCTTTGATCAAGTGGATGCAAATCCTTTAACTACTGCCGCTTTAACTGGCGCTATTTTGGCTAAATCTGAAAGCTGTGATATGGTCATTGCCATTGGTGGCGGCTCTATTATGGACTGTGCAAAAGGCATTGCATTTATGGCCGTTAACGATGGTGACATTAACGACTATATCTTTAACCGTAAAACCAGTGATAAGGCGTTGCCTCTAATTGTAATTCCCACAACCTGTGGTACAGGTTCTGAAGGCAATGGTTTCGGGGTGCTTACGAACCCTGAAACGGGAGACAAGAAATCCTTGCGATGTAATGCCATCGTACCAAAAGTATCCATCGTAGATCCCGCAGTGATGGGCACAATGCCGCCCCATGTATTGGCATCTGTGGGCTTTGATGCACTCTGTCATAATATCGAGGCGTATACTTCTAAAACGGCACAACCTTTTACCGATGCATTAGCTCATTATGCTGTAACTTTGTTAGCACAATATCTTGTGCCTCTATATAAACATGTGAAAGCAATGGCTGAAGGCAAATCAGCTGTTCTCAACGAAACTCAACTTACAAAAGCTTGGGAGTCCGTTACATTGGCTAGCACAATTGGAGGCATGGTTATTAATACCGCCGGTGTAACACTTGCTCATGGCATGGAACATCCTGCAAGTGGGCTTAAGGATATTACCCACGGTGTAGGCCTTGCCGTTATTGAACCTGTTGCAGTGGAATATACATGGAGTGCAAACCCTGATAAGTTTGGTGCCTTAGCTCGTATATTCAACTATGGAGATGGCTCCGAACTAGGTGAAGCATTACGTTTGATTGTACATGACCTGGATCTTACCACGAACCTTACAGAACTAGGCTTAACGAAAAAAGACATTCCTTGGCTCGTCGATAACGTATACGTTGTAGCTACCGGGAATATTGCTAATACAGTGGCCAACGTGAGTCGGGAAGATATAGAAATGTTGTATAAGAAAATGTTCTAAGTATTGTCATGATAGGAGAGAGTTTTGTTTCAAGGATTTTATGGCCTATTAACGGTTATGCTATGTATGTTGTTTGCAGTTGTGGCAACCCTATTTAATATAGCGCCTATTACATACATGGTTTTTGGTATAGCTATAGTATTGAGTGTGTTACTGCAATATGGTCGCTTTAAGAAACGAACTATATCTGAAAGAGCCTATAATCGATTGGCTTGTGGTTTGTTTGTTGTCATAACCCTTTGTATATCTTGGCTCGTAGCTGATTGGCTTAAATATGATACTCAAACGACTCGTGATCAAACTGATGGTTTTGAGTTTAGTACAATGGATTGGAAACGTGGTTGGCCTGATAGTGATGAATTACCAGAAGGATTAAAGCGTCCTAGTGTACTTCCAGAAGGGATTATTAGAGCCTCAGCATCTGGTGATGACTTAGCTTGGGCGGGTGCATATCCTACGAAATATACCGTTTTAGAAGGGGACCCTGCAGTTATTGCACAGTATGAGAAAATTGCAAAGGCACAAGCTACTTATCAAGTACAAATCGATAAGCATGGTGTTTTACGTGATTTAAAAACGGGAGAACGAAAAACGTCAATATCTCATCCGAGTGAATATAATATTATTGAAAGTATAAATGAAGAGCCAATAAATCTACCTAAGCGAGATTTTGTTGAATGGTTGCGCTTTGCACCTAGAAAAGAAACAAAAACGGTGGTTAATCAAAGTACTAGCTCCGTTCGTAATCATAGACTATATGTATTTGTAGATAATGGTGATATAAAAAGGCCTCATTTTGTAGAACTGTTAATCAATGATGATGGGACTCGAGCTGTGTTTTATCAGTCGAATTAAAATACTTAAGACTTTTACAAATTCGATTGTGGAGAGTGTATATGCGACAGTGTTTAATGTATTTAAAGAATTTGTTTACTGAGCCTCCATATAGAAAAAGTATATGGTTCTTTATAATTCTTTGGGTACTAACATTTTTGTTTTCGGATGAGATATCATATTCTGGATTATACTATCTGATTTTGTTAGTAGCTACGATTGTGTTATTGTTTGAAAAATGTGGAGTAATCGATAGTAAGAAAGCTATACGAAAAAGATTTTTAACATATTTTTATGTAATCTTTTTTCTGTGTATGTTTCCTACATTAGCTGTTAATTTAGCATTTTCTGCTATAGGGGTATCTCATTATGATACAAGACAGTGGCACTCTACATGGCCCTCATCTAAAGCGGGGTATATTCCGGCTCCATTACAAACACCTAAGTCTTTACCAGAGAGCTTGAAAGTGGTTTCTTCTGCTGAGGTAATTGGATTGGGTGGGAGTTATAGTTGCTTGGTATTAGATGGTGATGAAGCTACGATTTCACAGTATGAGGAAACTGTTAAATCTCATGCTTGGTATTCGTTTATAAATAGTAGGGATAAAGATACTACCGTTGAAGCACTCAATTCATTTACATATCCAAAGGATAGAAATTTATTAGTTAGTGACGTGAATGAATATTATGAGATTATTACCGTTCAACGACAAAATTGGAAATTATTTCCCTGGGTAATTGATGGTACACAGAGTGTCGGTGATGATCCTAAGGAAGATTATTATTATAGTACTCGGATATCAGCTGAGAAATATATAGTATATGTTGTTTACCATAACTTTGATCATGACCAGCCTAGAGTCATTTACTTTATGTTTAATCCAGAGCGAACGCGAATGATTACTGTAGATATAGATATGTATCATTAGTTTTTATTAGAATGTCTATATAAAATTGAAATAATACTTGAATATATTATAATGTGTTCAAATATTGGAATTGACAATTTTAAATCATATCTCTATAATGTGAATTAAAGAGAGACTCGGATATTCACTGTCCCAGCCCTAGGGCTGGGATTTCTTTTTTAGTCTCTAGTAGTTTAGTTTGTAGAGAGGTGTTATCATGGCAGATCAAAACAACAAAAATGTCGATGCCCTAGCGCAAGAGATTACCTTGAAAAGTCGTGGACAAGGAAAATTGCGTCAGTTCATTTTATGGATGGGAGCTCTCATCATAGGCGCTATCTTAGGATGGCAACACATTCCAGCTCTAAATGAGCTCTTTAATTTTATTGCAGCAGTCTTTACTCGTTTGTTCCAATTCATTGCGATTCCAACAGTGTCTTTAGCGGTTATTACTACATTATCTATGCTAGGTGCTAAAAAGGACACAGGTCGTATCTTTGGCCATGCTGTAGTATATACATTGCTTACTACAGTTTGTGCGGCAGCTGTAGGACTTGGCTTATTCCTATGGATTGCACCAGGTAATTTACCACTTGATGTAATCGGTGCCGGTGCAGCTCAAGTGCCTGAAAAACTTGGCAATGTTACGTATTATGATCATTTCTTATCTGTTATTCCAAACAATATTTTGCAACCATACTTACAAGCCAATGTATTGTCTGTAATGTTTATTTCTGCTTCCGTTGGTTTAGCCTTTGCGTTCATGCCACGTACTGAAAATCGCGAAGCGGTGTTGAAAGTCTTATTCGGTTTACAAGAATTACTATTTACATTGATTAAAGCATTACTTTATGTATTGCCAATCGGTATCCTCGCCTTTGCAGGTCAATTATCTGCACAAATTGAAGCGGGCGTAATTGTTGGTGCTTTAGGTAAATATACGGCTGTTGTTATCGGTGGTAACTTGATCCAATTCTTTATCGTAATTCCATTGTTCTTGTTATTCCGCGGTTTGAACCCTGTGGACGTATTCCGCAAAATGTCTCCAGCCGTAGCTGTTGCGTTGTTCACAAAATCTTCTGCTGCAACTTTGCCTGTTACATTGGCATCTGCTGAGGATAATTTGAAAGCTCATCCTGCAGTAGCTCGTTTCGTATTGCCAATTTGTACAACTATTAATATGAATGGTTGCGCAGCTTTCATTCTTGTCACATCTTTATTCGTAATGCAAAATGCGGGAATGGAATTGACTATGGGCACAATGGTGGCCTGGTTATTTATTGCTGTTCTCGCTGCGATTGGTAATGCGGGCGTTCCAATGGGTTGTTATTTCTTAACCTTATCCTTGATGAGTTCCATCGGTGCACCAATTGGTTTGCTTGGTATCATCTTGCCAATCTATACGATTATTGATATGATTGAAACCGCTGAAAACGTATGGTCTGATGCATCTGTATGTGCCATGGTTGACCATGACCTTCAAGGTAAATTGGACGACTCTAGCGGCGACGATATGCCTCAATTCCAAGGTGCTTAAATTCGTAGGTTAGATAAACTTAAGAAAATACTTAATTATATAACTCAAATAAAAGGTTATCCTGTAAGGGGATAACCTTTTTTATCTACTAGAGTAGTTGTAATTGTGTAATGATAATTTCGATTAGAAATATAGTTGTTAGAATACTAAATTTTAAAACTGAATTATACTTTTAAAAACTAATAATAGTCACATTACTAGATATGCATTTTATGTTATACTTTCAGATAGAATAATATCGAATTAATAGAAGGCTAGTTGGCATATTAGGTGCGGATTAGAGAATAAAATGAAAGATAAGTCAGTATTACCGATAGAGAAACAATTAAATAAATTTCTCCAACCAAAATGCCTTATCCCAGGTGGTCTTGGTTTATGGGAAATATATTTCCGTAAGATTTGTACGGCATGGGGCGAGATTAATGGTGAAATTCGACCACAGCATATCATATTTTCTGCCGATAATGGTTGCAATATAGAAGGCTATGTGGGCTATAACTATGAGGTGACACAAAAGCAATCCCGTAATATGTTACTCGGTCGCTCGTCAGCCACACAATTTTGCAACTTTAATAATATTCCTTATGAGGTCGTGGATGTAGGCATTGCCTCAGATGATGGTATCGGCGTTAATCGCAAAGTAGCTAAGGGTACAAAGAATATTTTGCACCATCCGGCCATGACTGACGATGAATTTAATAGAACCTTTCAAGCTGGTTATGAACGGGTTCAGCATTATGTAGAACAAGGAATCAATCTGTTCTCCTTTGGTGAAATGGGGTTAGGGAATACGACGACCTCTGCGTGTGTGTTGTCTGCATTGATAGGGGCTGATCCGACGGAAACCGTGGGCCCTGGTTCTTGGCCAGATAAACCAGATTTGATGAAACGAAAAATTGACTTTGTACGTTCTGTATTAGACAAGCACAAGGCTAATATTGGTTCTGAAAGTGAATCAGACCGAGTTCGTGAAATCGTAGCTCATGTAGGTGGTTTTGATATTGCGGCTATTCTTGGCGCCATGCTAGCTTGTGCAGATTTTAAAAAGCCTTTTGTCATTGACGGTTTTATTACAGCTGTAGCAGCTGCTTGTGCAGCACATATAAACGCTCATGTTGTGGACTATGCGTTACCATCGCATCAGTCTAAAGAAAAAGGCACGGAACTGGCTTTGGCTGAGGTGGGGATCACTCAAGACATGGTTCCTATACAAGCACAAATGTCGATGGGAGAAGGTACAGGTGCCATCTTGATGGTTCAAATGTTAAAAACCACACAATACATGTTTGTAAATGTGGGGACCTTTGCAGATTTGATGAAATTATGAGGTAGAAGAATGGAACTAAATAAATACTTTGATATACATTTTGAACGAGCCGATGATGCAACTATTGCTAAAAGGTTGATAGGTGGGGCTAAGGTTAAGGGTCCTGCTTTGGTTATCCTGATCCTCTCCATGTTTATTGCCTCTATTGGGTTGAATATGAATAGTACAGCCGTTATTATTGGTGCTATGCTTATATCGCCGTTGATGGGACCGATTCTAGCAACTGGCTTTGGCTTCGCTACGCTTAATTTTACAGTTGTGAAAAGTGCTATTTTAAGATTGTCCTTACAGATTACGATTGCTGTTTTGGCATCTGCTTTATATTTTTATATTTCCCCCGTTCAGACAGTTACATCTGAACTATTAGCGCGTACAGAACCGAATATTTTTGATGTATTCATTGCTATATTTGGTGGGTTAGCTGGGATTATTGGTCAAACGCGTAAGACCTTAGATAATGTCATACCAGGGGTAGCGATTGCGACTGCACTTATGCCACCACTGTGTACGGCAGGATATGGACTGGCTAATGGAAATTGGCATTATTTCTTTGGGGCTGGGTATCTATTCTTTATAAATGCATTTTTCATCTTCTTTGCATCTTTTATTGTTTTAAAAGGTGTATATAGTTTGCCATCCCATAAGCAAGCAGAAGAGATTAATCGTCGTAATCAGCTAATATTTCTTGTGATTGGTCTTATTATGGCTATACCAAGCATTTATGCAGGCTATGATATGACCATCAAGTATTCTGAGTCAAATCATATAGAGCAGTTTATTAAGACCAATATTAATCAAGATGGGCGTCGACTAGTGATTGATTATTCATTGGACCGAGTGAATAAGCTAGTAGATATAGTAGTTGTAGGAGCTCCTGTGACTTCAGAGGAACGATCCCAGTTGGATGATAAATTACAGAAAGACGAGTATTTGCAGTCTTATGCAGTGCGATTTGTTAATAGTGTAGATGAGAAAAAATCTGCTGTGGATAAGACGAGCTTGAATAAAGCCTCGGAAGATCATGAAAAATATACAAACTTGAGTAATCTGTACCAGCCGACTTATCAACTAGTAAGTGAAACTATAAACACTATGAAAACGACAGAAGCTGAAGCAAAGGCGTTATTCCCGTTTGTAAGCAGAGTGGAAGGCATGCCTTTGATAGATAATTTAGAACAGCCTAAAGCGAATCGCTATATGGTGATTATCCATACCGCGTCCACTGTATCTGATGCAGATTCGGAACGAATAAAAGCTTGGTTAGAGGCTAAATTATCAGCACCTGTAACTATTTCTGTGGAGCAAACAACGTCAACTTTATAATTGAATCTTTTGATTTTGATTAGATTGTTTATTATATAGAGCGATATTTATAACGGTACTAAGTTTGATTGTACCTATTAGGTATATTACCTAGTAGTACGGGGAATCATCTTAGTACCGTTTTTATGTACTTGGCATAGCTAAATGTAATTACTCTTATCTTGCTATAGATTAAGGTTATATTAATTGATATATAAAATCTATTATACGAATAGGAATTAAATTTGCTATACTTACTACATCGAAATTATTAAATAATTAAATGTAGATACAGTGTAAGAATATATAGATTTATTAACATATCTACGTGTGTTGTATACGCATGAGTCCTCGTCAATAGATGTAGGTGTTCATCGTAGATAGGAGGATTACATGAAAAAATGGTTAGCATTAGCAGCGACGGCCGTACTAGGCGCGTCCTTATTGATTAGTGGTTGTGGTTCTTCCACAAATGACGCAAGTTCCAGCAGTGCTGGTAGTTCTAAAGCAGAGGTGTTAAAAGTGGCAGCAAACCCTGTACCTCATGCTGAGATCTTAAATCAAATTAAACCTTTATTGGCTAAGGAAGGTGTAGATCTTCAAATCATTGAATTTACAGACTACATTCAACCAAACATGGCATTATCTAGCCATGAAGTAGATGCAAACTTCTTTGCTAACGTGCCATACCAAAATAACTTTAACAGAGATCATGGCACAAACTTCGTAAGCTTTGCACCAGTTCACATCGAACCATTGGCTATTTACTCTCAAAAAATTAAAGATTTAAAAGATTTGCCAAATGGCGCAAAAGTAGCGATTCCATCTGATCCAACAAACAGTGCTCGTGCACTTCTCTTGTTGCAAAGTGCAGGTCTTGTCACATTGAAAGACCCAACTGGTTTGACTAACACACCATTTGATGTGACTAGCAACCCTAAAAACATCCAAATTACAGAGTTGGAAGCAGCTCAAATTCCTCGTTCCATTCAAGACTTAGACGCAGCTGTAATTAATGCTAACTATGCATTGCCAGCAGGTCTTAATCCTACAAAAGATGGTTTATTCGTAGAAAAAGCGGATTCTCCATATGCAAATCTTCTTTCCGTAAACCCTGGTGATGAAAATAAACCAGCTATTCAAAAATTAGCTAAAGCATTACAATCTCCAGAAGTTAAGAAGTTCATTGAAGAACATTACAAAGGGGCTATTATCCCAGCGTTCTAATTGATTGATCGTTAATAATATATATGTATCTGAAAAATTCCTTCTCATGACAAACTCTATAGATACGAAAAAGGCGTAACACCATTGGTGTTACGCCTTTTTTTAGTTTAAATTAATATGAAAAACCTTTGTTTTTAATTATTCGTTCTATAATTGATGCTGATTTTAATAATTCCTTTTTAATTTTTAGTACTTTTTCAGATGATGTTGTGAATGTTAAAAAGCTAACGCTAAGGGCTGCGACTATTTTTCCATCTTCTCGGATTGGTAGTGCTATACAGCATGCATGATTAGTAATTTCTTCGTTTTCATAAGTAAAACTATTATTATTATGAATATTATTATATAGTTCTATGGGTGTTTTAAGAGTTTGTGCTGTAAATGCTTGAAATGGATTAGAAAATAGTTCTTCTAATTCATTTAAACTTTTATCGAATAATAAAGCTTTACCCAGTGCCGTAGCGTAAGCTGGTAACCTTTTACCGACAGAAGAGATTAACTGGATCGGATTGGTAGTAGAGATTTTTAGTAAATACATAATTTCATTACCAGTTAGAATGCCTAAGTGACAAGTTTCATTACATTCTGTAGATAACCGTTTCATTTGTTCTTGTATTAAATCTAAACTAGTATTATTTGATTCATACATACTACTAATAAATAAAATCTCTTTTCCCATAGTATAAAGTAATGTTTCTTCAGAAAATAAGAGATAATTTTTTTCACATAATGTTTTTAAAATTGGCATTAATGTGCTTTTTGGACAGTTTATTTTGCTTGATATTTGAGATAAACTAAGACCAGACTGATTTTCGGCAACAGTTTCAATTACTTCTATAACTCGTAGCGTTGGATTATGTAATTTCATATTCATATTATCGGGTATTCCTTTTGATAAATAATCTGCTTCTTAATATTTATAATATCTTTTTTTACTTAAAATTTGAATAGATAACATCATCTGAATACAGAATAAAATTAAATAGTAGGGGTTCCATTAGACTAGATAGCATTTCAAATATAGTTAGTTTTGAAATGTTATTTTTTATTTATAATTATCTATTCGCATATACGAATAATATTGACATTTACGAACGATGGAGATACTATAAGATTAATAAAGATGATAAATTATGTAAGTTTAATTATTTTAAGGAGACGTTAATATGAATGCAATTCATGTAAATAACTCTGATAATGTAGGAACAGCACTAACTACACTGAATAAAGGAGATAAAGCTTTAGGTGTAGTTATAAAAGAAAATGTTTCTAAAGGACATAAATTTGCAACCGAAGATATTTTAAAAGGGCAGCCAATTATAAAATATGGTGCGCATATAGGCGTTGCGAATCGAAATATTAAATCTGGAGAATGGGTACATATTCATAATATAGATGGAGAAAGAGGTAGAGGTGATTTAGACTCAAAAACAAAAGAAATTAGCCAAAATGGGATTAGAGATCATGTAATACTAAATAATAAAAAAAATTATACTTTATCGGGATTTAGACGACCTGATGGTAGTTTTGGTTTAAGAAATCATGTTTTGATTATTCCAAGCGTACATTGTGCCAATAAAGTGGTTGAACGTATTGCAAATGAGATTAAATATGGTTCTGTTGTAATGAAACCTGATTCAAAAGTAGTTTTTTTTAATCATCAACATGGTTGTAGTGAATTAAGTTATGATGCGAGCCAAACTCAAGATGTATTAGTTGGTTCAGGTACAAATCCGAATGTTTATAGTGTATTAGTAGTTGGATTAGGTTGTGAAGTTGTTCAAGCTAAATCTATAGCAGAACAAATAAAAAAACATACTCCTTATAAAAAGGTTGAGTATTTTAATATACAAGAATGTGGTGGTGTTAATGAGAGTATAAAAAAAGGTGTAACAATTGTAAAAAATATGTTGAATGAAGCTTTACTCATGGAAAGAAGTGAAGGCTGTCTTGCTGATATTGTATTAGGCACAGAGTGTGGGGGTAGTGATAGTTTTTCCGGATTGAGTGCGAATCCAAGTTTAGGTGCTGCCTCCGATATCGTTGTTGGTCATGGTGGAAAGGTTGTCTTGGCAGAAACTACTGAATTAATTGGAGCTGAACATATATTAGCAGAAAGGGCTATTAATTCTGAAGTAAAAGAACAAATTTTAGATACTATAAAAGGATTCGAACAAACTGTTATTGATTCACATGCGGATATTAGGGGCGCTAATCCTAGTCCAGGAAATATAGAAGGTGGGTTAAGTAGTATAGAAGAAAAATCTCTAGGTTGTATTTATAAGGCTGGGAATACATCTGTAAATTCAGTAATTGACTATGCAAAACCAATTACTGCTACTGGCTTGACTTTCATGAATACACCGGGAAATGATATAGAACAATTAAGTGGTATGGCAGCTGGTGGTTGTAATATAGTCGTTTTCACTACAGGTAGAGGAACACCAACAGGAAGTCCAATAGTTCCGACAATAAAAGTATCTTCTAATACAGATACTTATGTAAATATGAATGATTCAATTGACTTGGATGCCGGAGTTGTTGTTAGTGGACAAAAAACAATACAAGAAATGGGCGAAGAAATAATAGATTTTATTGTAGAGGTAGGAAATGGAAGAGAAACAAAAGCAGAAATAAATGAACAAAATGATTTTTCTATTTGGCGATTAGCAACAACAGTATAAATTTATTATATTAATTATCTTTAGGAGGTAAGTATCATGGATTTGCAATTAAAAGGTAAAGTTGTTTTAATTACTGGTGGCGGCAGTGGTATTGGTAGTGGTATTTCTCTTAGACTAGCAGCGGAGGGAGCAATACCAGTTATTTTGGGGCGGTCTCCTTTGACAAAAGAATTTACGTCTGAGATGGAGGCTATTACAAATAACTACGAATTTATTCAAATCGATTTAAATGAGGCTGATAAAATTAAATCTATTGTTGATTCTGTAGCTAAAAAATATGGTGGAATTTATGCCGTAGTGAATAATGCAGGTGCAAATGATAATAAAGCAATTGAAGAAACTACATGGCAAGAATTTGAAAAAAGCTTACATGGGAATTTAACACATTATTATGAGTTAGTTAGATCGGCATTACCTTATTTAAAAAAATCTAAAGGGTGTGTATTAAATATTGGATCTAAGACAGCATTAACTGGACAAGGGAAAACTAGCGCATATGCGGCGGCAAAAGGTGCTATTTTAGGTTTGACACGTGAATGGGCAGCAGCCTTTTTACCTTATGGTGTTCGGAGTAATGCGATTGTCGTAAGTGAATGTTGGACACCATTATATGCAAATTGGATTAAGACTTTTGATAATCCAGAAGAAAGAAAAAAAGTTATTACTGATAAAATTCCATTTGAAAGACGTTTTACTACAATTGAAGAGATTGCAAATACTGCAGTTTTTGTAATTTCCTCCCTATCTTCACATACTACAGGTCAATGGATTTATGTTGATGGTGGTTATGTGCATTTGGATCGAGCATTGAGTTAAATGACTTGGCTACAGGAGGTGCATTATGGATACCGATAAAACTAAAAAAGTAAGTGCTAGTAATATTAAATTAGCATTTTGGTTAGTTACTATTTTATTCTTCATGTGGGGTGTTAGTTATGGCTTAATTGATGTAATGAATAAAAACTTTCAAAATCAATTAGGTATTACAAAAGCAACATCTGGATTATTACAAGCTGCATATTTTGGTGGGTATTTTGTAATAGCCACACCAGCTGCTTTAGTGGCAAGAAAATTTGGATTTAAGGGTGGTATTATCATGGGACTGGCGCTCTATGCTATTGGGGCACTATTAATAATTCCAGCTAGTAATGCATACAGTTTCAATATGTTCCTTGGTGCATTTTTCATTCTTGCTTGCGGATTAGGTAGTTTAGAAACAAATGCCAACCCTTATATCACAAAATTAGGTAGTGACAAAGATGCTGCATTCCGTATTAATATTGCACAGATTTTTAATGGTGTGGGCCAATTTTTAGGACCGATTATTGGTGGTGCATTATTTTTATCAGTCACTCATGGTGGTGATGTAGCTGATAATATGCGTAGTGTACAAATGGTATATGTTGGAATTGCTGCAATTATTATTATTATGTTATTACTTTTTGTTTTTAACAAATTACCAGAAGGTTCTGAGGTTTCTGGTTCCACAGATTCACCAGCAGATAATGAAGTAAGTTATGCGAAACTCTTTAGTTACCGTCATTTTAGATTGGGTGCATTATCTCAATTTTTATACATTGCAGCACAAGTTGGTGCAGGTGCCTTCTTCATTAATTACAGTGTAGATCATTGGTCAGAAGTAACTGATTCTCAAGCGGCATTCTTCTTTAGTATTGCTTTAGTTGCATTTATGATTGGTCGTGTTGTTACAACTCCTTTATTAAAGAAGTTTAGACCAGGTTGTATCTTAGGTGTTTATTCTCTTATTAATGTATGCATTATGATATTACTAAACATCTTAACTGGTAGCGTTTCTGTATTCACTCTAATTGCATCTTTCTTCTTTATGTCAATTAGTTTTCCAACTATTTTTGCGCTTTCTATTACAGATATACCAGATGCATTGGTTAAGACAGCCTCTAGTGTACTAATTATGACTATTGTTGGTGGTGCAATCATGCCATATTTTATGGGCCTAGTTGCAGATCATCATAATATTGAAACATCGTTTTTATTATTAATACCATGTTTCTTATTTGTTGCTTGGTATGGATTTTTTGGGAGTTGCCCAAAAGTAATGAAATGAGACTAAATTACTTTACTGGATAATTAAATGTTTATCCTATTCGACGGATAGTCACGTTAAAGGAGACACATGATGCTTGAAATTGTAGATAGTCATTTTCACATTTGGGATTTAAATATATTAAATCTTCCTTGGCTAAATTCTTGCGCAGGGATTATAAAACGAAGCTTTTCAATGGATGATATTGCAAAGGCTTATGGGCAGTATGATTTCAATTTTAAAGGTGGTGTGTATGTAGAGGTAGATTGTGATAACGCAATTCAAGAAGATGATTATATTTTTAAATTGAAAAGCCCATATATTCTAGCTCGTGTAATGAGAGCTAGACATTTATGTGAGCATATGCGATTGCCAATCGGTATTGTTGGTGTAAGAGAACCACTTCATATAGATAGCTCTCCTCGAGGGAGATGTTTAGAACGAAGTTTTATTCAAGGTTTGGAAGTACTAGCTAAACAAGATTTATTATTTGAAAGTTGTAATCGAGTAGATGAATTAGAAGACTTATATAACTCGATTAAGCAAGTCCCAGAGGCTAAAGTAGTAATTAATCATTGTGGTAATGTGAGCACATTAGATGAAAGTTATAAAAAGGCAATAACAAAATTAGCATCACTGCCTAATGTATACTGTAAGATTTCAGGCTTCTCTACTGATAATAAGTTATTTGTAAAAAATCTTTTAGACTTTATTTCTGGAACCTTTGATCACTCAAAACTAATGTATGCATCTAACTTTCCTGTAGTTAACTTATATTCATCTTTTGAGAATCATTTAAATTGTGTGCGTGAGTATTTTAATGATGATCTAGATATCTTTAGTAAAAATGCTAAAAAATTATATAAAATTAATCGTCCACAACTTTTTGCATCCGTTATTAAACTACGTCCAGAAAAAGCAGAATATTATAAAAAGTTACATGCGAATCCATTCTCGAGTGTTAATAAAATGATTAGAGAATGTGGTATTACTAATTATAAGATTTGGAATCGTGATGACTTACTATTTTCTGTAATGGAATATTGTGGTGATGATTTTGAGTACGATATGGCAAAAATGGCACAGGATCCTGAAACAAATCGTTGGTGGAAAGAAACAGACCCATGCCAAAAACGTATTGATGGTGCATTAAAAAGTGAATGGTGGGCAGATATGGATTTAGTTTATGATTTAAATAAATAGAGGGGAGTATTATATATGAATAGCAAATATTTTTGTCCAATATTAACATCTTTTAATGATGATAGCACTATTAATTATGATGATATGCATTCATTGTATGATCATGTACTTGAAAATGGTATTGATGGAATTTTAGTAGGCGGAAGTGCGGGTGAATTTTATGCCTTAGATTATAATGAAGCTGAGCAATTAATATCAGATGCAGTTCAATATATTAATCATCGTAGTATTGTAATAGCTGGTACAGGCCGTATGAATAGATTAGAAACTATAAATCTATCTAATTTTGCTCTAAAAAAGGGCGCTGATGCAGTTATTATTGTTGGACCATATTATAGTGCATGCAGCCAAGAGGATGTATTCAATTATTTTGATGATATCTTAGGCCATATTTCTGGTAATGTTTATCTCTATAATTATCAAGATCGCACAGGATATGATATATCTGTTAATACTGTATTGCGGTTATTAGAAAAACATAAAAATTTAATTGGTATTAAAGATACACATCCAGTTTCTCGTCATAGTCAGAAATATATTAATGAAATTTTACCTCTATATCCAAACTTTGCAGTATATACTGGTTATGATACTAACTGTGTTCCTGTAGTTATCTCCGGTGGTGCCGGATGTATTGGTGCATTATCTAATGTATATCCTAAATTGTGTCATGATTTAGTTGTTGCTTTGAATGAAGGTAATTTTAATAAAATTGTAGAAATTCAGCGAAAGATTGACACATATGCTTTATTCTATGAAGCGTATACTCCGTTTAACCCACTTATGAAATGGGCTTTGCGTGAGATGGGATACTCAATCAAAGAAAATTGTAGAGTTCCTATTTCAAAATTAACAGATTCCGTAAAATCTGATTTAGATATGGTTGCCAAAAGACTTTGGAGAAAATGATTCCTAGGAGATGATAATATGAGTAAACGTATAATTCTCAATGAAACTTCATATTTTGGTAAAGGTGCTATTAAAGAGATTATAAATGAACTTCAATCACGACATTTTCAAAAGATTTTAGTTACGACTGGTGAAGATCTTCTTGAATTTGGTGTTGCTACGAAGGTTACAGATTTGCTTCGTGATGCGGGCATTAATTTCGAAGTATATACAGATATTAAGCCAAACCCAACCATTGAAAATATTAAAAATGGTGTTGATGTATGTAAAAGATTTGATGCTCAAGCTATTGTAGCTATTGGCGGAGGTAGTATTATTGATGCTAGTAAAGCTATTGGTATTATAATGACAAACCCAGAATTCTCTGATGTTAGAAGTCTAGAGGGGTTAGCTGAAACTAAAAATAAGTCACTACCTATTATTGCAGTTAGCACTACAGCGGGTACAGCTGCTGAAGTTACTATTAACTACGTTATTACTGATGTTGAGAAAAAGCGTAAATTTGTTTGTGTTGACCCACATGATATTCCTGTAGTTGCGATTGTTGATCCAGATATGTCTGCTTCTATGCCAAAAGGTCTTTGTGCATCAACAGGTATGGATGCTTTAGTTCATGCAATAGAAGGGTATATTACTAAAGGCGCATGGGAATTAACCGATATGCTACATATCAAAGCTATAGAATTAATTGCAAAGTCTTTACGTAAATCTGTAGATGGCGATTATGACGCTAGAGAAGGAATGTCTTTGGCACAGTATATTGCAGGTATGGGGTTCTCTAATGTTGGATTAGGGATTGTGCATTCAATGGCTCATCCACTTAGTGCACTTTATGATGTTCCACATGGCAAGGCGTGTGCAATGATGTTGACTGCTGTATTAAAGTATAATGCTAGTGCTACCGGTAATAAGTATAAAGAAATTGCTAGAGCTTTTGGTGTTCAAAATTTAGAACAAATGAGTAAAGCGGAAGCTGATAGTGCAGCTATTGCGGCAATTCAACAACTAGCTGATGATGTTAATATTCCTAAACATCTTAAGGCTGTTGGCGTTAAGGAAGAGGATTTAGAATTTTTAGCTAAGTCAGCAATGGAGGATGCTTGTACACCAGGTAATCCAAAAGATCCAACACTAAAAGATATAATTAGTATTTATAAGTCTATTATGTAGCATTGGTATTTTTATAGTTGTCTGCACTCCTCCTCTAAAGTTTAGTATTTCTAAATAAAAATAGAGTGGTGAAATCCTATATTTAGGATTTCACCACTCTATTTTTTATTACATAATTAAACTACTAATATTTAGTATATTATGCATTAATTGGCTTAGCATATTTCTTCCGATACGAATGTGGTGTTTCGGTGGTAGCTAGCTTGAATATTTTACAGAAGTAGCTTGTTCTATTATAGCCCAATGTTTTACTAATCTGATTAACCGTTAGTTGCGAATATACCAATAGCTTTTTGGCTTCTTGTATGCGCAATAGTGTTATATATTGCATTACTGATAGTCCTGTATCATCTTTAAAAATCTTAGAGAAGTAGGACTCGCTTAAATGAATATGTTCCGAAATCCTCCTGAGCGACACGCGTTTGCTCAGGTTTTTTTCTATGTATAGCATAGCCTTTCGGATTTCAGGCCGATTGATAGGGCGTTCTGATTCTACAAAGTCTGGCAGTTGTTCATATGGCATTTCTTCTGCTATTGCATCGTTAAATGGGAAGTAATGTTCTACTAAGATCCGCAAGACCTTTGTAGCACTGTAAATTTGTTCTGCAGTCAGAACTGGCAAGGTCCGATATAAGGCGCGAAGTTTAGTATCATCATGCCAATCGGTTTGAGTAGGTAAAATTGGCTTAATAGTCGTATCCTCTGTTTTTGCTTGACCTGCCATGATGAAGCCTAAGATAGCACCATCCTTCATGATGGGCACGGAGAAATCTATGAGCCCCATGTGACAGCGATACGGACAGGATGATAGTTCTTTTGTAGCATCTAGTCCACCATATAAGTCGCATTGATTGCAACGCTTGGCGTAGGTTGGATTGCGCCTTACGACCTTACAGAATGGGGAAAAGTTATATTCTTGAGATAACACTTTTCCACGATTATTAACAAAAATAGCTGCGATTTTTGTTATGTTTGTGAAATCACGCATGATTTCATTTATAAGCTTAGTATCTTCGTTCGTACAAATCATAGTACAACCTCCAATCACAAATGTGTTAAGAGGTCTAGTAAGCACACCGCTAAAACAGCTCTACTTGCTCTCTAGCTAAAGTGTCGGCTCTAAACCTGAGAAAAGAGAAAAGTGATATACCACCTAAAATTCATATACCTATAAAATTACGTTATTTCTTGCTTTTACATGTATAAGTATAACAGGATTGTCGTATTTTAGTAATAGAAAAATCGCATTTTACAAATATACATAAAAAAGTTGTATTTAATAATTTTTATAATAAAGATAAGTAAAAGCTTTATATTATTTATGTTTAGAAAGGATTGAGTCCGATGGGTTGTGACTGAATAGCAAGGCATGCTCTATAGCAATATATGGTGTACAGAAGTAGTGTTGCATACATATGAATGGTTAAAGAAATATTTAAAAATATAAAATGGTATATCGCAACATAGTTTTTTGTACATAGATACTTTCATTATACGTATGGAGGGTATTATGGCGACAACATGTGGATTAACTGAATTTGTAGGGACTAGTAAAACTGGTGATACTATAGGTCTCGTAATTGCTAACGTAGATCAACAAGTATTAGATGCGATGAAACTAAAGAAAAAATATCGTTCTATCGGTATTTTAGGTGCTCGTACTGGTGCAGGCCCACACATTATGGCTGCTGATGAAGCAGTAAAAGCAACCAATACTGAAATTGTTAGCATTGAATTACCTCGTGATACTAAAGGTGGCGCAGGCCATGGCTCCTTTATCACCTTTTGGGGGGTTTCTGTATCCCATGGAAAAACACGT
>CAJZEE010000032.1 GCA_915066865.1 uncultured Veillonella sp. | reverse complement strand
CTTTCCCTACACGACGCTCTTCCGATCTGCTTCGATTTCTTTATCTTTACGTGTATAAGCACCCATTTCAAGGTTCTCATAAACACTCATATCTTGTAGTATTTGACGCCCTTCAGGAACTAAAGAGATACCATTTTTTACAACTTGATAAGTTTGACGACCTGTAATATCTTGACCTTCAAAAATCACTCGACCAGATGTGGGTTTTACAAGTCCCATAATAGTCTTCATCGTAGTAGTCTTACCAGCACCATTAGCGCCAATAAGAGATACAATCGAACCTTGTGGAACCTCTAGGCTTATATCTTTTAGGGCTGTAATATGTCCATAACCAGCCACAATATTTTCTAGTTTTAACATATTACACCTCTTCTTTACCTAAGTATGCTTCAATTACAGCTTCATTATTTTGAATTTCTTGAGGTGTACCTTCAGCAATTTTCTTGCCAAAGTTAAGTACTACCAAACGATCACAGATATTCATCATTAATTCCATGGCATGTTCAATAACCACAACAGTAATACCTAGGTCACGAATCTTGCCAATCAATTGACGCAGAACTTCAGTTTCACTATCATTCATACCGGCTGCCGGTTCATCAAGTAAAATTAACTGAGGATGTGTCGCTAAAGCACGAGCAATTTCAAGACGACGTTGCTTACCATACGGTAATGATGTGGCAACCTCTTCCGCATCAGCTTCAAGCCCTACAAGCTTTAAAAACTCATAGGCAATACCACGGCAACGTTCTTCTTCAATACGTTGACGTTTTGTTTTCAAAAAGCTAGACAGAAATCCAGAGCCAGTGCGACAATGCATACCAGTTAAAACAGTTTCAAGAGCAGTCATATTGCCAAAGAGACGAATATTTTGGAATGTGCGAGCAATGCCCATTTCAACAGTTCTATGAGGCTTAATGCCTACAGCAGACATACCATCAAAAACAATTTCACCCGAACTTACTGGGAATACACCTGTAATCAAGTTGAACAATGTCGTCTTACCAGCACCATTTGGACCAATAACACCAAATACTTCACCTTGTTTAACGCCAAAAGATACTCCTGTGAGGGCTGCAACGCCACCAAAGCTTTTACTTACGTCATTTAATTCTAATAGCATTCAGTTCCCTCCTATCCTTGTTTTTCTTCTTGTTGTTTGCGTTTATATGCTTCAAAACGTTCTGTCAACACTTGTGATTCAGGAATATATGGAGCTTTTTTAAAACCTAATTTACGACTAATTTTGTCTACCATAGATTCTGTTAAAATACCATCTGGGCGAACTGCCATCAAGATAACGAGTAATGCACCATAGATAATATCCCGATAATCGGATAAGAAGCGCAATACTTCTGGCAATAATGTAAGAATAAAGGAACCTAATACGGAGCCCCATACTACATTAGAACCACCAAATACAGGGAATAATAAGATTTGTACTACCTTATGGTAGCTAAAGTCTGTAGGATTTATAAAGTTTGTAATATGAGCATACAAACCACCGCCAATACCAGCGATGAAAGCACCAATGATAAAGGCCATCATCTTGTAGTATACAACGTTAATCCCCATCAATTCTGCTGCATGATCATCAGCCTTAATCGCTGCAAAGGCACGACCCACACGGCTATTATTGATTCGTACGCAAAAGGCGATAATCAATACTAAAATAGCTAACAAAATAATGATAGCCATTAGATTGCCCCATGCAACAGCATCAATACCCATTAAACCATCGATATCAAGTTCATAGGCTAAGTTTGTTAATTCTTGAGGAATGGATGGAATACCAGAAAGGCCTAATGCACCATTAGTAATATCCAAATTCAAGAAAATAACACGCACAACTTCGCCAAAACCAAGAGTAGCAATGGCAAGATATAATCCGCGGAGACGTGTTGTTGGTAAACCGATAATAACGGCTACAAGACTAGCAACTAAACCACCAATGATAATGCCTAAAACGATAGGCAAATCAGCTTTCAAAGAAAGGATAGCGCCTACATATGCACCAACGCTCATAAAGCCAGCAGCCCCTAAAGAAAGCTGACCACTTGCAAGTGTAAAGTAAATAGAGATACCCATGATAGCATTGATGATGAAGAACATCACGATCTGTAGATAATACGGGTTCAATAAATCCATTATGGTCTCCCCCCTTTATCTTTAGATCCAAACAAGCCTTGTGGGCGCCAGAATAATAATAGGATGATGAGACCAAAGGCCACAGCATCACGGAATGTAGATGCGCCATATGCAACAGAGAAGATTTCTGCTACGCCTAAAATGAAGCCACCAACCATGGCGCCTGTAATATTACCAAGACCACCTAAGATAAGTACTGCGAGGCCTTTAAAGCCGATAATAACGCCCATTGTAGGCTCAATAGCATTAAAGGACAAACCTACTAATACGCCTGCAGCAGCACCTAAAGCAGATGCAATCATAACAGTAACAGATATAATCATTGTTGGATTAATACCCAAAAGAGCTGCCGTTTCTGTACTTATGGATACAGCGCGAATGGCCTTACCAATTTTAGTTTTCTTAATAACTATATTAAGAATGAGCATTAGCACAACAGAAACGCCTAAGCCAATAATTTGTACCATGGAAATTTTGAAAGCTCCAAAGTCGATTAGGCCACCAATATAGTCTGGTGGGAACGATCTAGTTTGAGGGCCCCAAAGCAATAATGCCAAACTTTCAAGGAAAATAGAAACACCAATGGTACTAATAAGTGGTGCCAAGTGAGACACCTTTTTCTTACGAAGTGGACGAAGCGCCACAAACTCTAAAAGATAACCAAGGATAGCACCAACAGCCATAGCTACGATAAGGGCTACAAAAATGTTAACGTTAAAAACAGTTACCATAAAAAGACCAACGAAGGCACCTATCATAAAGATGCCTCCGTGTGCCATGTTGATGATATTTAAAACGCCAAACACAAGTGTTAAGCCAATAGCGAGTACAGCATATAAGCTACCGAGGGTTAACCCGTTAACTAATTGTTGTAAAAACACTATACTACCTCAACTTTTATTTTTTTAATGCGTCAAATTGACCGTTTTTAATTTGTAAAACTTGAACTTCCATGGAAGGGTCGCGTTTTTCGTTGAACTTGAATTGACCAGTTACACCAACAAAGTCAGCAATATTTTTCAAAGCATCACGGAATTTTTCACGATCTGTAGTGGAACCTGCTTTTTTCAAAGCTGCTTCATAGAGGTATACCGCATCATAAGCTTGAGCTGCGAATTGGTCTGGTTCTTTACCGTATTTATCTTTGTAAGCTTTACGGAAATCTTTTACCTTTTGATCGTCTTTGTTAGGGAACCAAGGTGTACCTACAATAACGCCATCAGCTGCAGCACCTGCAATTTTAATGAATTCAGGGCTGTTAAAGCCATTGGAACCAACTACAGGTTGATTCATACCCATTTCACGCATTTTTTTCATGATCAATGCGCCTTCTTGGTAAAGAGAAGCAACTACGATAACATCAGGTTTTGCTTGTTGAATCTTAGTTAATTGTGCAGAGAAATCAGTATCTTTATCTGCAAATGTTTCAGTATCAACGATTTGTACGCCTTCAGATTCCAATGCTTTACGAGCTGTATTATTTACAGATACCATTTGGTCATTGTTGTTGGAGTACATAATAGCTGCAGTTTTGAAGCCTAAAGTTTTATGTGCTTCTTTAATTGCAGTATCTACTGCCAAGGATTCAGGTACAGCATTACGGAAAATGTAATCGCCGATATCTGTAATACCTTCAGCTGTTGTAGATGTACCAAGAGCTACGATTTTGCTTTTGTTTGCTACAGGACCAGCTGCCATCATTTCACCAGATAACATTGGACCGATAACAGCTACAACTTTATCCTTAGAAATTACTTTATTCATTGCATTAATTGCTTCGTTTTTATCACCTTTAGTATCTTCTACTAATAAGTTAATTTTTACAGCATTTGCATCAGCGTTAATTTCGCTTACTGCCAATTCTGCACCAGCTTTAATGGACTCACCATATGCTGCTGCACCACCAGTTGTTGTTGTTAACAATGCAATTTTAGCTTCATTGCTATTTGCATTACCTGCATCTTTATTACTGCCACAACCAGCAGCAACTGCCATTACACCAGCAAGGCCAAAAATGGCTGCTTTTTTTAACATGGATTTATTCATGCTACACCCTTCCTTTAAAACATAAAACTTTGATTCTATACCTATATTATGAGAAATTTCAATCTTTTGTCAATTAAAAGAAAATGATTTTAATTCCTTAATAATATATACATTAAAAAGCTATTCACATAGCCGTTCCCACTTCTCATATAATGAATCCAACTCAGTTTGAGTCTCTTCAATTTGTATGGAAATTTTAGACATTTCATCTAAATCTTGCTGAACTACAGGATTCGCTAATTGCACCTCATACATTTTCATCGTCGCCTCGAGGCGAGCAATTTCAGCTTCTACCTCAGCTAATTGTTTTTCTACCATATAAGCATTTGGCTTCTTCTGATTTTCCTCTATAGTTTCTGATGCTGAAAGCATTGACTCATTAGTAGGAGTAGCTTTACTATCACGCTTACTGCTCTCAAAGTTTTTATCATTTGCTAATGCTAATAAGTCTTCTTGCTCTTTCAGCTTTTCCTTATAGTATGAATAATTACCGAGGTACTCTGTAATTTTACCTTCATCTAGAATTACTGTTTTTGTAGAAACTTGATCTAAGAAGTATCTATCATGAGAAATAATAAAGCAAGTCCCTTCAAATTGTTGTAATGCGCTCTCTACAATTTCTCGTGTAGGAATATCTAAATGGTTTGTCGGTTCGTCTAAAATTAGGAAATTATCTCCTTGAAGAAATAACTTAAGTAAAGCTAACCGAGCTCGCTCACCACCCGACAATTCACCTACTAACTTAAATACGTCATCCCCTTTAAATAAGAACGACCCAAGCACATTACGCGCCTTATCCTCACTGTAGTTAAAGTGATTCATAATCTCTTCTACTACCTGCCAAGAGTCGTGCAACTCTTCGTGTTCTTGCGAGAAGTAACCGACTTGTACGCGATTACCAATATCTACATGACCATTTTCAGGGAATAATTCTCCTACAATAGTTTTCACTAGTGTAGACTTACCAGCTCCATTAGGCCCGATAAGTGCTACGGATTCACCACGTCGAACAACAAGAGAGATATCATTAATAATGCGACTTTCACCATATCCGACAGATAAATGATCCAAGACTAAAACTTTGTCAGCACTCATCGCTGCGGGAGGAAAAGAAAATTGTAAATGATGTGAAGTAACAGGTGCCTCTAGACGTTCTAATCGATTGAGTTGAGACTGACGGCCACGAGCCATTTTAGACTTGATACCAGCACGGTATTTATCTATATAAGTCTCTGTTTTCTTAATGTACTCCTGTTGCTTTTCATAAGCCACCATATCTGCCTTTAAGCGTTCATCCCGTTGTTGAATATACCGACTATAGTTACCGCGATAGGTTGTGGCTTTGTGATTATCTAACTCTACAACACCTGTGACAATACGGTCTAAAAAATACCGGTCATGACTTACAATGAGAATTCCACCCTGATAGGCAGATAAATAACCCTCTAACCACTCAAGCATATCCATATCTAAATGGTTTGTCGGTTCGTCTAAGAATAAAAAATCAGGACTACGTACTAATGCTTTAGCTAAGTTAATACGTGTTTTTTGACCACCTGAAAATGCATTAGCCGGCTTATCTAAGTCATCGTCAGTAAAACCAAGACCATAGACTATGCGCTTTGTCTTTTGCTCGTAGTCATACCCACCTAACCATTCTAGACGATTCTGTAAATAATCTAAGCGTTGTAAATCCGATTCGCTAGCCTCTTCAGTTTCCAAACGACTAGTGAGCTTTTTTAATTGTTTTTCCAATGCATGAACATCGGCCCAAGCCTTTTCTATTTCCGTAGCAAGGCTATCATCTCCCAGATTTACATCTTGTTGTAAATAGCCAATACTAGCAACAGGCGACTTGACTACATTACCTTCATCCAGCTCTTCATAGCCTAATATGCACTTTAACAAAGTAGATTTCCCAGCCCCATTAGGGCCTACCAAAGCGAGTCGATCCCCTTCTTTTAACTCAAAGGACACATTGGAAAATACTTGGCGCACTCCAAACGATTTTCCAAGGCCTATCATTCGAATGCGTTCCATTCACAACCTCCTAATCATTTACTCTTCATTATACCACAGTTGCCCTCACTAACATTAGCATTTCTATAGAGTCTTTTGTTTTTCGACTATGACGGAATAATTTTCCTAACAAAGGGATATCTCCTAAAATAGGTATCTTTTGTATTTGATGTTGATCTCGATTGTCCATGAGTCCACCAATAACCAGCACTTCTCCTGGTTGTAATCGTACTCTTGTATGTGCTTGACGTGTGCTTATTTTATAGGCTTTCATTTCAGATACCATAATAGGTGTACTCACCTCTGCATGTATTTTAGCATCTACACCATCATCAGCAGTAATAATAGGAGTATAATTCAACTTAATGCCCACCTCTTCATAACGAGTAGAACGCTTTCGTTCTCCATTCACTTCCGATTCTTCTATAACTGGTATTCTTTCACCTATCAAGATATGTGCAGTCTCACCATTGAGAGCCATAATAGATGGCTTTGCAATTAGAACGGCTTTACCTGAGCTTTCCATAAGACTTAGCTCTGGTTTTACAAAGAACTTATAGGCCTCTCCAGTCGGAGTTTTGCCAAAGGTAACGGCACCATAGGAATGTGTTTTATCTTCTCCATGGCCGGTCAAGCTAAGCCAAGACCATCTAAATCCTTGTTCCTTAGCATAGGATTGTTCCATAGCAATGATGGTAGCTTCTAATTGCACTTGTTTTGGTTCCTTGTCGATAGCACGTACTAAGGTTTCTACACGTCGCTTTTCTCCACTCGTCAAATGCATAATTACTTCGTTTTGTTCTGAAAGCACTGCCATTTTATCGTTTTTTACCACTGTGCCTACCACATTTTTCAAAGACTCAGCCGGCAAATGTTCAGGTGATATAACATATAGCTCTCTTTTTTCAAGTGTTTCATCATCAGAATCAATAAGAAGGGTATTATGCTCCTTCGATACGGAAAAATGATATAACTTACCTAATTCACTAATAATTGCTTCTGGTGATTCTCCCTTTACAGTGGCCGTAATACTCCCTTTTAACGACTCTACACCAATTACGGATATACCATAACTACGACAAATGCCTAAGACGGTCTCCTTTAAGGATGCATTGCGTACAGAAATCGTTATGAGTTCGTTCCCAACCTTTTTTTCATTTTTATCTACTTCACTACTATTTACGATAGTTTCAGAACTACTAGCAGTTATTCTATCATTTCTATTAGTACCTATCCTATCAGTACTATTAGCAAATACCATGAACGGAGTTACAAGCATGACGACCATCCATAAGCTTATTCGCAATATAACTATCACTATAATCTTATCTATATATTTTAGACCTAGAAAGTTTACTCGATTCTTAGCCACCGTGATGAACCTCCTTCAATAATTTCTACACCACTTGCAGTTATCTTAGATACTGATATTTCTTTCCACACACTTCCTATACTAACCATTTGTTCCTCTGTACCTTTTCGTAAAATGGCAATATTCTGTTGGCCCTCAATAATACCTATAAGCTCTATGGGATGTTGTTTGATAGGATTACTTATAGTAGGTTGTATACTAGATTCAACTCGTCTAGCACTAGTATCTTTAGATTTTAATTCAATATAATTACCACTATGCTTTTTATTATTTCTTATTTGTTGATATTTTCCATTTCTACGACTTTTATCTTCCGTTTTTCCAAAAGTACTCATTTCATCATCGGACTCATATAAATCATTATTTATATCAACGAAATTGCCATTACTATCTTTAGTTATCTTATTCTGACCAAGTAAATCATCTATAGGAATATCTTTAAAAACCTCTCGCCAAGGATTTGCTCGTTCAACACCGGTAATATCATATAATAATCGTCCATGAACATTGCTTTTTACCTCTCTATCCTTTACATTTTTTATATCACTTTCATCTTTAAAATAGTTCTTTCCTTTCCCTGTTCTATTACCATGTGTTGTTTCTTTTGATAATTTCTCTGAGCCTCGTTCATTTTGATTACCATCTCTACCATTAGATTGATCTAAACTAATATGAACATTTTCCTCCTCATGAGGATAAAAAATACCAATACCTAAAAGGGCCACCGTAATGATAAGGAAAATACCAAGTGCAAACTTATAGTGGCGCATAATAAAATGCTGCTTATCAATCCACATTTTCATACATTCTATATAGTCTCGTAAATTCATAATCCACCTCCTGCTGACATATTCTAGGAGGCTCTTTTAAAATCCTACAAAAAAATGACTCTACCAGTCACCACGGTGACTAATAGAGTCATTCATTATATTGACAAATCAAAACTATTTGTTCTTTATTTACTACTAAACCCATCTGGATGAGATGTATGCCAATGCCATGCATCTTTGATAACATCAGCAACATTACTAAATTTAGGATCCCAACCAAGTAAATTTTTAATTTTTTCAGAGGACGCAATTAATGTTCCTGGATCACCAGCACGGCGATCACCATATTGAACAGGAATATCGATACCTGTAACCTCTTTTGCAGTCTCGATGATTTCCTTTACAGAGAATCCATTGCCACTACCAAGATTAAATACTTGAGATTCTCCGCCTTTACGTAAGTAGTCCATAGCCAATACGTGAGCAGTTGCTAAATCATTGACATGAATATAGTCGCGTACACATGTACCATCAGCCGTATCATAATCAGTACCAAATACAGTAATATGCTCTCTTTTACCGCGAGCCGCATCTAACACAAGTGGAATCAAATGAGTTTCAGGATGATGGTCTTCTCCAATCATACCAGACGGATCTGCACCGGCCGCATTGAAATAACGCAACGCAACATATGTAGAACCATAGATAGAACTATAATCAGACAACATTTCTTCTATCATCAATTTAGTGCGACCATATACATTTGTTGGTTGCAGTTGAGCATCCTCACGAATAGGCACTACCTTTGGCTCACCATACACAGCAGCCGTACTAGAAAATACAAAATGCTTTATACCTGCGGTACGAGCAGACTCAATAAGGTGATAGGAACCAACTACATTATTTTCATAATAAATAGCTGGATTTTGCATGGATTCACCAACTTGTGAGTGAGCAGCAAAATGCATTACACCTAGGATGTTATGTTCTTTCATAATGCCTACTAGTTTAGGATCTGCAATATCCATATTGTAGAACTTTACCCCTTCAGGAATAGATTCTACATGCCCTCGAGATAAATTATCTACAATGATTGGTGTATATCCTGCTTGTTGTAAAGCACGTACAGTATGACTCCCAATATAACCAGCACCACCTGTTACTAAAATATTCATAGTTCCCCCTCATGAATTATGTACATCCTTTGCTCGAGCCAATTTGGGCCCAATGAGACGCTTATAAACCTCTACCCCTGGTTGATCAAAAGCATCAACGCCCGCAAAAATGGACTCAAAATAAACGGCCCAACAATGCATAAACATAATTTCCCCTAAATGGAATGCGTTTAATGTTGGTACAGTTATAGTCATGTTAAAACGATTGTCACTAGACAAGGCTTCTCTATTAGCATCTAAAGCAATGTTTAAAATATCACAAATGCCTACATCAGATAGAGAGTGTAAACGTTCATATTGACTATAAGAATCTGGAACAATGAGATTATGTTTCCAGTCCTTAACCTTAATAAATTGAACTACCTTATTTAGGCGCCCCTCTTGATGCTCTTGAACTTGAGCATGCATATCCATAGTACCTACTGCAGCTACTGGCGTACGGCCATATGGTAGACAAGTATTACTCATTTTTCCAAGAGATTCGGATAGGAGCTGTACATACCAATCAGATAATGAGTGGAGTGCTTCACTATAAGGCATAAACACCTCTATAATACGACCATATCGTTCAGATGCAATATATTTCAATAATGCACTTAAAAGGCCTGGATTTTTAAAAATGTCTTCTTCTTGACATGCTACATCCATAGATGCAGCACCAGCTAAAAATCCTTCAATATCAAATCCTACAAGAGCGGCCGTTACAAAACCAACTTCTGTAAATACAGAGAAACGACCACCTACGCCATAAGGAATACTATAGGTCTTCCAATTATTTTCTATCGCCATAGATCGTAAAATCGTAGGATGTTCATCATCAGATACATCTGTCACAGCTATCACTTCATAGTTAATATTACGATCTTGTAAAGCCTTCTCCAAAATCATGAAGTTAGCCATAGGTTCAATGGTAGATCCAGACTTAGAATTAATAACGAGCATCACCTTATAATCAGGACCCTTTTTCTGAGCTTGACACTCTAACGTACGAATTAGCCCTACTAAGTAATCACCATCCACATTAAAGCCTGCAAAGTACATCCTAGGATAGCCGTCGCGTTCCTCTGCACTGTAGTTATTCCAAAATGCTCCACATTGTACATCAAAAATAACTTTGCTTCCCAAATAGGAGCCCCCAATACCTACAGATACAACTGTATCAATATTATGGCGTGCATAGTCACGTAATTCGTAAAGCCGCTCTAACATATCTGGTGTATTGATACCATCTTCTGAAATATATGGAAGTTGGTAAAACAACACAGGTTCAGGTAAACCATCTTTAGAAACATGACCTTCTTCGAAGCCTGTAGAGCGCAAAATATTTGTATGACGCCATACATTTTGTATAGCTCGTTCAAAATTATTCACATCGCGTTCTTGTATGCAACTTTCATTATATATATTAGCATAATCTAACTCGAAACCTGATTGTAATCGCAACATCAAATATCTCCTTCACTGACATTTTATGTACAATATTCTTTTATTATACCATAAAAGAATGAATAAAATATTAGTTTATACAATCATTTTACCCACAAGCCATAACCGAATCCAACTGCATATACAGACCAAAGTAATGCAAAAGGAATGGCTAATTTAAATTTAAGCTTTAACGTCTTATGACGCCATAGGACCATGCCTAATAAAGCACCAACACCCCCAAAGGCAAACGCTAAAAATAATAATGTAAACTCTGAAATCCGATCATATTCATTAATGGCACATAATTTATCGTATCCGTACATACTAAATACGATAAGATTCCAGACACCTACAGTTACCCAAAATTGTGTATCACTCATATCCCCAAACCTTATTTTTCTTACTTATGATGAGCTTTAAAATATTCCAATGTCTTTTGTAAACCAGCTTCTAATGTTGTAGTGGCAATAAAACCAAAATCACGTTCAGCTTTCACATTACTTAAGCGCGAATGTTTAATATCCCCTATACGTTCATTTTCATAATAAACCATAAAATCTGTCCCACTAATAGCCCGGAATCGCGTAATCAACTCATTCACAGATGTTCCCATATTGGTAGATACATTATAAATACCTGTGCATTGACCAT
This sequence comes from uncultured Veillonella sp., assembly GCA_915066865.1. Lineage (GTDB taxonomy): Bacteria > Bacillota > Negativicutes > Veillonellales > Veillonellaceae > Veillonella. The sequence continues at coordinate 8,478 of CAJZEE010000032.1, read as the reverse complement.
TTTCCATAGCCTTAATATTAGCATCTACCACATCATCTACATAAATGAAATCTCTAGTTTGCTCACCATCACCAAATACAGTTAATGGTTGCCCTTCGACAATCAAGCGGTTAAAAATACTGATAACGCCACCTTCACCGCCATCACCTTGACGTGGTCCATATACATTAGCATATCTAAAGCATACTGTATTTAATCCAAAAGCTTCATGATAAATACGCAAATAACCTTCTGCAGTAAGCTTTGTCAAGCCGTAAAAAGACGAAGGCATACCACTCAAGTCTTCAGTCAATGGCAATACTGCCAAGTCGCCATATACAGCAGCTGATGAAGGCATTAAAAATTGTTCAACATTCACTTTACGACAAGCATCGAGAACATTAATAAGCCCTATTAGATTTACATCACAGTCATAACTTGGGTTCTCCATGGAGGATTGTACCATTGTTTGCGCCGCTTCATGGAAAACAATAGACGGCTTAAACTCTTCAAATACAGATAGTAATTTTGGATCTCGTACATCCATCTCAATAAATTGAGCATCTTCATGTACAAAGGAGCGCATACCTGTAGATAAATTATCTATAACGAGTACATCGTGACCTAATTCAATTAATCTATCAACTAAATGGGAACCAATAAATCCGGCCCCACCAGTAACACATATATTCATAGCGCCCTCCCTTCTAACATCTTTAAATACCTGCACCTTGTTTTGCTAGTGCATCAGCCATTTCATTATATGTATCGCCCGTATGAGCAGCCACCTTGTGAAAGTAAACTCGCACATGATTTTTTATAGAATCATAAAATGCTGAGTACTCTTGGGTTAGCTCATTATTACGTTTCCATCCCTTAGTAGCCCACATTTCTATGCCCATATAATCATAGTAAAGTGAACATTCAGAAATCCCATTATCAACGGCGTATTTCATAACATGTATAGCAGCCAACAACTCGCCAGCTACATTCCAAAACGATGTATATCGTTTATCAGTAGAGGAAAAAGAAAATGTTTTCCTCTTGCCATTTAAAAAGATAACCCCACCTGCCCCAACAGTATTGGTCTCTTTATTATAACTACCATCGATATACGCAACCATATAGTTTGGAGTAGTAAAATCTGGTTTCACAACATTTGCTGATACTTTACTTTGAATACTAGAACTAGAAACTATAGGCCTAGAATTTTTAGATTTAAACTTCACTTCTTGTGGCGATTTAAGTTCACTCTTTTTAGCGCTCATAAAATCACTTAAAAACAAACCTGAATCCTCTACAAAAGCACGTGCTTCGGCTTCTGTCGAAAATGATTTGTAGATAGCACCACCATAGCCCTTTACTTGTTTTTCACAGTCAGACCATGTAGTGTAAACTCCTGGCACACGACCCTGACGAACAGCATAAAACTTTTTTGCCATACGCCCCCCCCTTAATGGTCCATTGTCAGTTCAACAAATTCAGCATTTACAACAGATGCCAAATCCTTTGGATTTACCTTCATTTGCATACCGCGTAAACCTGCACTTACATATACAAACTTTTGGGGTTCCATAGTAGCATCAAAATAGGTAGGGAATGCTTTTTTCATGCCTACTGGAGAACATCCACCGCGCAAATAACCTGTAATAACTAACAAATCCTTAACATGAACAAGCTCTACAGACTTATTATGACTAACACGTGCTGCCTGTTTCATATCTAACTCTTCAGCCACAGGAATACAGAATACTACATATCCAATTTTGTCACCTTTGCCAACTAATGTTTTAAAGACTTGTTTCTCATCGAGTTTTAATGCTTCTACTACATGAAGGCCAGCAGCACGCTCTTCAGACCACTCATATTCGCTAATACTATAAGGTATCTTATGAGTATCTAAAATACGTAATGCGTTTGTTTTTTTATGTTTCTCTTTACTCATCATAACCTCCATATACTAGCATAGCAAATAAATTTAATCATTACATAATATATTTCTATAGACAAATATAATTTTTCATTACTATTTATTTACGATTTTATTAATATTTTTTAATTCAATACGCAAAGTACCATCATCATTAGTTTTTATCTCAATAAACTCACGATTTTTCATATATTCTACAGGAAATGAAATCTCAATACCTGTATCTGTTTTAATCTTATGATGCTCTCCAACCTTCGTGGCAAACTCACGATTGACTGGCAAAGGACGCAGCATATCCGCATCAGCTAATTCTTTCTTTGCCGCCTCTTGTTGAATAGGATTCGCTTTAAATACCTCTTCTACAATACGAACAGGATCAACTGTATCTGATACTTCTGCATTTTTAGCAATCATAGATTTAGCGGTTGTCAACTCAACAACGCCATCAGACTCATGCGCTTGAGCCACCTTATCTACGATAGTCTTTACCTTTCTCACCGTATCTCGCGAGGATTGATTAGTCCCTAATTGCAAGACCTTATCTGCTAGGATATAGGATACCTCACCATCAAATTCCCCTTTAGGTTCAAAAATTCGAACGCTAAAATCATGCAAATTAATGGATGCAAAGGCACGTAATTTTTGTGATGGCATAGGTAGTACTGCCTTATGAGAAACAAGTTCTGTAGCCAATGTACCATCATCTTCACTGAATAATTGATGGGTAAAAGCATCATGAGCTTGACACAAAAGAATACAAACATAAGGCGTATCCGTAACGGCTTCACAGATAATTGTATCAATAACAACAGAATCAGTAGCTTGTTTCATGTAAGAAAATAAGCTTTCACCTAAATTCTTACATAAATCAATAAACTTAAGCTCTCCATTTTTATAATCTAATAATTGTTTGCCCACAGGGCTCGCATCATGTAAGATTCCGGTTCTAGCCCCTGGATCTTTAAAAGCCTTAACTACATGATTTGCTATATAATCTTGTATAGCTTGATCCCCAACCTTTAATTCATGTTCAGAATATACAGCTAACGAGGATGTAAAGTCGAAAATCTCTAGCGCCGCCTTATTAATCTGCATGATGCCTCCTTGTAGTACAAAAAATGTTTACCCTTTATTATACCACTCTTTTAGCTTTCGTTTATCAACTTTTGAGCATTCCGTAAGGGGTAGCATAGGAACTTCTATTATAGCTTTTGGCCACTCCACAGAAGGCCTTTTATTATGAATAAAGTCTATAACTTCATTCAATCTAACCTCACCATCTAGCACCATATAAACTACGTAGTCCTCCCCTCGTATCTCATCAGTAATATCAATTATAGCAACCTCGGAAACCCCTTGTAAGGATTGTAAATACAATTCCATCTCTGGAATAGAAATTTTATATCCCCCTTTATTGATTACGTCGCCTGCTCTCCCATTAAACATAAGATACCCGTCACTATCAATGTATCCACAATCATTTACAGTATACGTATTGGGAATCCCTTCAATACGATAATTTGTTGTCACATAAATGACATTATCATTCTCTGCGATTTTCACGGTTGGAAATGGTCTCCCTACCGTACCTTCTCGCGCTAACCACTCCTTACCAGTGCAATACGTTATATAGTTGAGCTCTGATGCACCATAGTACAAGATAAACTCCATATCAGGGCATATATGTTGTAACTGTTCCATTAATTGTCGATCCAGAACTTGAGATCCTGCAATGATGTATTTAATGGATGATAATTTACTTTTACAGTGTCGTACCAATAATCGTAGTTTTGTTGGTAATGCATATATATGGTCTACATTGTATTCCTCTATGAGCTGTATCCATCTACTAGGACGCAATGAACTCGTAGTAACAACGGTCCCTCCAGCCCATAAAGCGGCAATAACCATATTGCTAACACCTGTGAAACTAAAACTCCCTTGTAAAAAGATTTTAACATCTTTGTTTATATGAAAAATATTATTTTGAATATCAAAAAAATCACGCCAAGACCTCTCTCGTCTCCACAAAGGTTTTGGTCGTCCCGTAGTCCCCGATGTAAGTACTCCAAAATCAGCTAATGGCGGTACACCTTCATAGGCTATAATACGAGCTAGCTCATCTACATAAGCCTTATCCATCTCATTGTGACATACCATAGGAATATTATCTTTATATAATGCCCCAAGCCACTGTGTAAGTTGTTCAACAAACGACAATTCCTGAATTAAAAGAACCTTAGTTTTTAATGTCTCTTTAGACTGAGTAAGATTTACAATGTGACTTGTATTATTAATATCTACCGATAGAATAGCATCATATAGTTCACCATATGTATATTGTATGTCATCTACAATTAGGGCAATTTTATGGGGCTCTAACTCTTTATACTGTTGTAAGCGTTCAATAATTGTCATATTACATACGTTCCATAATTAAAGCCGATCCTGTGCCTCCTGCACCAGCAATAGCGCTTAAACCAAAACGTCCACCACAAGATTCTAAAGCAGCCATACAGTGAAGCACTAATATGGCGCCAGAACATCCATAGGGATGCCCATAAGCTAACGCTCCACCAAACATGTTATATTTCCCAATATGATTTGGATAAGTCTTATCAAAAAGAACATCAATAATGGCAAAGGCTTCATTCCATTCCACTACGTCAATATCATCCATAGTTAAACCTGTACGTTTTAAAATGGCTTCTGTGCTTTCAAGGGCACCCTCTGGACTAAACTGGGGATTTCCTGCCCAAGGTTTGACGCTATGAATTTTAAAAGGCCCTTTTTTATTAGATAAATATACAAAGGCTGCTCCATCATGAGTTAAACACGCATTGCCTGCATTTGTAATAGAGTCAGCTCCCAACAAAGGCTTCATCCTAGACAAGAGTTTCTCGTTCATCGTAGGTCGAATACATTCATCTATACATCTTTTACCATCTATAGTAATAGGCATAATATATGACTGTAAATATGGGTTATCTAAAGCGGCTGATGCTCTTTGATGACTGCCAATAATATGCGGATATAAATCTTCCTTTGTTACATTGTGCTTATGAATAGTCCGCTCGGCCCCTTCAAGCATGGCTAAAGGAGATTGATCTTGGGGCGTAAATTGAGCGACCTTATAGGCACCTTCTCGGTCATCCCCAGATGCATACACCCGCTCTGGCTGTAACGACGAACTTTCAATACCGCCTGCAATAGCAGAGTCCATAATACCAGACACAATATGTGCATATGCTATCTCAATACTCATCAAAGCTGAGGCACATTGCATATCAACGGTGATAGCAGGCACATAATTTGGTAAATTACACATAAGACCCATGAGACGGCCAAGGTTACCACCAGTACCAACTGCATTACCACAGAAGATTCCATCTATATGTGAAATAGAATAACGATTAATTATTTCATCAATTACTTGAGAGCCCAAAATCTCGGGTCTCATATGTTTATATTGTCCATTTAAAACGCCGATAGGACTTCTAAGCCCACCATGAATATATACTGACATATATACTCCTTCTATTAAAAGCAAAAAAGAGGCATCCCGCAGAATGCCACTTTAATTGTATTCTAAATTTTAACTTTAGTTGCTAACCAAGAAGCAACCAGACATTTTACGATATCTCCAGGAATAAATGGGAACATGACTACAGGCAAGGCCGCCCAAAGTTCTGTTTTTGTAACAATCATAAAACCTGCTACACCAAAGAGGTACACTACAGGGATGGTAATCACAAGAGATCGCCAGGCATAAGAGAAAAAGCTTTTTTTAGAACCTTTAAATATACTTAGTAATGTATATGCAACTGGCCAAGAAAAAATAAAGCCACCTGTTGGTCCCAACAATTTGCCAAGACCAGCCGTACCGCCAACAAATACTGGTAACCCAACTGCACCAAGCAAAATATAAATGATAAATACGATAAGTGCATCCTTAGGCTGTAACAATAAGCCTATTAATGTGGCTACCAAAGTCAAAGCCGTTACCATAGCGGGACTAAATGGCAATGGGAAAGAAATATATGCTGAAATACATAATAAGGCTGTTAATAAAGCCATTTTTGTTAAACGTCTTGTTTCCATAATTACCTCTAACTAATACATCTTTGCTTCAAAGATGATGAATCTTCATTTTCACCGAAAAACGTAGCCGAAAATGCCAATGTATCACCAATGTAACCTTCTACATGAGCATCTTCAGAATATTCCACCAAAGTTACCTTGTCATCTGCAATAACTGGTGCATGAAAATAAATCGCCATTTGCAGAGCAGATTTACTAATATTCCAAAAATCCCACATCGTTTCTAAAATCATGCAGCCAGGAACAACATAAGGATTCTCACGATGGATTGGATTCGTATCATTAATATCATTTACAAATCGTATGACCTCTTCCTTAGAAAAAGATATAGCACCATCTGTTCCCTGTTGGTTTATAGTAGAACGAATGTTAAATTGTTTTGGCACTGGTCGTAAATCGACCATTAAGAAGCCAGACGTATCCATAATACCAATTGTGGTTGTTTTAGCTACTTTCGATACAATTTCACATACGGTTCTATCACTACCTGAGGAATCATAATGCATATGTTTAATAACGCTATGTCCCGGTAGGTTCAAATCATTATTACATAATGCTTTAAATAATGTTCTCATATAATCACAGTCCTTTTATTTATTCAATATCTTGATTATAATCAACATTATTTCATTCGTCAACAAAAGGCATTATTCATATGTTAACAAATATCAAATGAGTTTGAAACTATAAACAAAAAGAGCCTATGACACATATCATAGGCCCTTCACGTGGAAGTCTCATAGATTATCTATTTTAGATCCAATTCCTTTAGGTAAGCTTTAAAGCTTTCACCCAATTCTTCGTTGCGCAATGCATACTCAACAGTGGCTTTTAAATAGCCCAATTTATCCCCTGTATCGTAGCGAATACCTTCATATGCTAATGCATACGTATCCGTTTTAGAGGCTGCCAATGCATCAGTTAATTGGACTTCATTACCTACACCAGGCTTAGTAGCTTCTAAGATATTAAAAATATCTGGTGTTAAAATATAACGACCTAATACAGCGAGTTGAGATGGAGCATCCTCTTTCTTAGGTTTTTCCACCAAGTTATCAACGCGATATAAATTATCAGCCAATGCTTCACCAGATACAATACCATAAGAACTAACTTTATCTTCCGGTACAAATTGAGCGCCTAAAATAATACCAGGATGCTCATTATAGCAATCAATCAACTGTTTTAAGCATGGATTTTCTGGATTGTAAACAATATCATCACCAAGTAATACTGCAAATGGCTCATCACCAATAAATGCTTTTGCACACAATACAGCATCACCAAGTCCACGAGGTGCTTTTTGACGAATAAAGTGAACTTTAATGTCCGCCAAATCCTTGATCATAGCCAATGGTTTATTTTTACCTTGACTTTGTAATAACAATTCTAATTCAACACTACTATCAAAATGGTCCTCAATAGCACGTTTATTACGACCTGTAATAATTAGAATTTCTTCAATCCCAGAATCTAAAGCTTCTTTTACAATGTATTGGATAGCAGGTGTATCGACAATAGGAAGCATTTCTTTTGGTTGTGCCTTGGTAGCTGGTAAGAAACGTGTACCAAAACCAGCTGCTGGAATTACAGCTTTTCTAATGCGTTGCATAGTATTCTCCTAACTAAAAGTCTTTACCTACAAATTTAATTTTCCATTGATCATTTTTATTTTTATGTCCATCTTTATATGTTAAGTACATATCGAAGGAGTGTAAATCACGATGCCATGTATAATAGACAGAATCAATATCCCCACTCATCATGTTATTCTTAACACTTACAGAAATATCATCAAGGCGAGTCAATTTATAGGTACCACCATAAATAAGCTCTTTTGGAAGCTCTGTCGTATCAAAACGATAAGGTGAATTATTGTAGGTAATATTTCGTTGATTATAGCTAACCCATACATTAGCACGATTACCAACTTTAGATTGGAATCTAGCCCCCCAATAAGGCATGCTACGGATACTACCATCATAGCCATAGTAGTCACGTTGGTAACCACCTAAGAAGCGCAAATCAGCATTTTTGCCAAGCTTAATCGGATCATGAGAAACTTCTGCATAATATTCTTTATGAGAACCTTTTACAGAACCCTCTTTCCAATAACCAGCATTAATACCACCACGTACAGTAATTGGAGAATTCCCTACATGATATGTATGAGTATCCAAACGAGCTTCACCTATTTTTTCTACCCATACTGTTTCATCATTATATTCATTAGACTCCTTGCTATACCCAACAGAAGCAGTCCCCCAAGGTAAATAATGACGATATCCCACCTGAGGTTTAAAACCAGATTTAGAATACCAACGATAGTCAATATAAGCTTCACCGTTTTTACCGATAGGATATTCTGTACTACCATGTAAGCCAATACCATCATCGTTACTATACGTAGGTTTTGGTATTAAGGAAAAAATACTAAATTTGCCTTCTTTGTCATAGATCGGAAGAGC
>CAJZEE010000031.1 GCA_915066865.1 uncultured Veillonella sp. | reverse complement strand
TATAAATAAAAGCCCCTATAAAGGGGCTTTTACATATTTCTTATGACTTTTATTCATAATGAATAAAGATATATTTCGTTTTATCGTTTTTGCAATATAAATAACTCAGGTGGATTATTGATTTGATTCATTGGATGCCAATGACATACATTATACAATTTTTGTTCTAAATCTGATAAATACGATTTAAGCATCTGCATTTCTTCAAACCCTTCTGTTGTTCCAGGGTAAGCAACAATTGTGATAACTCCAGACTTCGATAATTTTTCTAAGCCTTCATTTATGGCATCAATAGTTTGATGCGGTTTAGTTATAACTTGATGATCACCACCTGGTAAATAGCCTAGGTTAAAGATCATTAAATCAATAACTTCATCTTTTAATTGATTAGCTAATGCACGATCATGGGAGTCATGAATAAATGTTAGACTTACATCTTGTGCTATATCATTTGACTGCAATAACTCTTGGCTGCTATTAATGGCTTTCATTTGAATATCGATGCCATATAGATGACAGCCCTTTTTTGCTCGTTCTGCCAAATATAGTAAATCATGGCCATTACCACATGTTGCGTCTACCACTATATTAGCGTGTTTCATTACTCGATCCCAGATTAAATGTTGAAACTGAACAGCATTGTTAATGTTAATCACAAAATCACCCCACTTGAGATTTTAGTATTACAACAACTCGTCACGACGAGATGCTAATTTTTTAAATAATGTACCGAAGAAACATTGATCTTTAAAACGTACGAATAAACAATATACAGGATTAGAGCTTATATGTAGTGTTTCTTTATTGGTAAACGTATAGTCAAATGTACCGTCTATACAGATATGTAATTGTGGTTCACGTTCTGGCATCGTGATTTGGATTGTATCATGCTCTTCTAATACAAGTGAAACACCTTGAATCAGATGTGGCGCTACAGGTGTAACAATAATGGATCTATTATCAGGCTTCATAATAGGACCACCTGCGGATAGATTATATCCCGTAGACCCGGTTGCAGAGGAAATAATCAAGCCATCTGAAGGATACATTTGTGTATGTTGATTATTGATGGACATGTTAATACGTGCCATTTTTGCTGGTTCAGCACGGGTAATAACGATTTCATTAATAATAGGTACTAATTCTTCTTCATTACCATTATTTCGGTCAATATATGCATATAAATGTCCACGTTTTTCTATATTATAATCACCATTTGCAATACGTTTAATGTGACTTTGCATTTGATGAACTTCAATTTGGTTTAAAAAGCCTAGCTCACCAAGGTTAATACCACAAACAGGTACATTATATGGGTAAATTTGTCTTGCCAAATGGATGATGGTGCCATCACCACCAAAACTAAAGGCAATATCAATTTGTTTAAAGATTTCTGGACGACTTAAAATATGAGTTTCAGGAATCTTAAGTACTCGTGCAGGTGCATCTGATTCGAGATCATCTGGCAAAAATACTTCGATACCTTCATCTTTACAAATATGTGCAGCCATTTTTAGAACTGCCATAATATTGCTTTTCCCCATGTTTGGGAAGAATCCGATACGCATAGTAATCTCCTATAATGAATGGGCTTCTGCAACCACTGTATCAATTAATGCATCATCAATGGCTAAAGCCCCTTCTTTGTACTTTTTAAAATAACCTAAAAACTCAATATTACCTTCCATGCCTTTAATTGGTGAGAACGTTAAGCCGTGAATATATAATCCACAATCGAGAGCAACATGTAAAATACGATGTAAAACTTCTTTATGGATTTCAGGATCTCGCACTATACCGCCTTTACCTACATTCTCTTTCCCCGCCTCAAATTGAGGCTTAATCAAAGCAACAAGAGCTCCTGTATCCTTTAATAAGGTAGTCGCAACTGGCAGAACCTTGTCCAAAGAAATAAATGCTACATCAATAGAAATAAAGTCCACAAGTTCACCAAGTTGCTCAGGTGTAACAGTACGGATATTTTGCTTTTCCATATTAATCACACGCGGATCTTGACGCAATTTCCAAGCTAATTGATTATAGCCTACGTCAATGGCAAAGACTTTAGAGGCACCATTTTGTAGGGCGCAATCTGTAAAACCACCTGTGCTAGCACCAATATCAACCATAACAGCATCCTGTAAGTTGATAGGATATGTTTGAATAGCTTTTTCTAACTTTAATCCACCGCGACTAACATAAGGCAACGTATTACCCTTTACTACAATATTGGCATCTACAGGAATTTTTGTACCTGCTTTATCAATACGCGTAGTATCCATGAAGATTTGGCCAGCCATTATGGCCGCTTTTGCCTTTTCTCTACTTTCAAAAAGTCCTCGGTTAACGAGGAGTATGTCTAAACGTTCTTTACTGCTCATATAACACCATTATAAATATAATAAAATTGAACACATGCAACAAGAATACCGAGGATTAATCCTCCAAATACCTCTATTGGTGTATGTCCTAATAATTCTTTTAAGGCCTCTTTACGAGTAATGACAACAGGTATGTTTTTCTTTGTAAAATAATCTACAATTTGATTTAGAATTTGAGCTTGACGCCCAGCTTCTAATCGCACCCCAGATGCATCATACATAACTACAATAGAAAATACTAAGGATAGAATAAATAGATCCGAAGCCCCACTTTTTAGATATATAGCCGTAGTTGTAGCGATTACAAAGGATGTATGGGAACTGGGAAATCCCCCAGAGCCCACAAGGCGTTCTGGACAAAATTTACCATGCCGAACTAGTTGCCATACAAATTTGATAGCCTGCGCAGTAAACCATCCCCAAAATGCAGCTTGCGCTATGTAGTTGTGTGCTATTTGTGGTAATATATCAATCATTATTTATACCTTCTTCAGGTAATACCAATTAATTAGTTCGTTCTAAAAGATAATCAATTAGAGCAGATAATATAGATGTATCATAAGAAACAGAGTTTAATGCATCGTGAGCTTGTTTGCCAACTAATAGGGCTTGCTCTTTTGCTCCTTCTAAACCAAGCAAAGATACATACGTCGATTTATGTTGTCGAATATCACTACCAGGAGTCTTTCCTAATTCTTCAATAGTTCCAGTTACATCTAGAATATCATCAGTAATTTGGAATAACAATCCTAAACAATTAGCATATTCCATAAGCGCTGTTCGAGTAGTCGTATCTGCATTGCCTAAAATAAGGCCTAATTCTACTGACGCATTAAATAATGCACCCGTTTTTCCACTGTGCAAAACCTTTAACTCTTCTAGTGGGATATGCTTATCTTCACTGAGCATATCGAAGGCTTGACCACCGACCATACCTTCCGGGCCTGCTGCAGCAGCTACACATTGAATAGCATCTATTTTTTGCTGAGGCGTAGCAGTTTTATTCTCAGTCATTAGTTGAAAAGCATAAGTTAATAAACCATCACCAGCTAGAATAGCCATACCTTCACCATAAACTTTATGATTTGTTAAATTACCTCTGCGATAATCATCATTATCCATAGCTGGTAAATCATCATGTACTAAGGAATATGTATGGATACACTCCATGGCGCATAGAAACTCCTTATAATCAGCTGGATTTTTATGAAGCATTTCTAACACAGCTTTAGATAAGATTGGTCGGATTCGCTTGCCGCCTTGCATTAAGCTATAACTCATGGATTCATAAAGAGGTTTAAATTCTTGATTTGGGCTACTTAAGACCTCACCTAACCATTGTTCAATATGTTGTTTGCTAGACCCTAAATAATCTTTGAACATAGAATCTCCTTATTCGCTGATGCGGACTTCTTCGATAATTTGTTGAACTTCATTTTCAACCGAATCGAGCATTTCTGCACATTCTTTTACTAATGTTAAGCCCTTTTTATATTGAGTTAAGAGTTCAGAGATGGTCATATCACCATCGTCTAATTGTTTCACAATATCCTCTAAGGCTTTATATTTCTTTTCATAATTTTTTAGTGATGCGGCCATCTTTGTGCGCCTCCTTTACCGTAGCATTCACATAACCATCAGCAAGTGTAACTCGTATATCATCCTTTGGATGTAATTGAGTAACAGACGTTATAGGTTTATCATTATGTTCAACCTTTGCAAACCCTTTTACCATCATTTGTAATGGATTAAGAGATTCTAATTGTTGAGCTAATAATGCTAAACTATGTTTCTCTGTATTGCATCGTTCTTTTGTAGCATTAGTTAATGATTGTGAAAGCTCTTGTAAATGCGTTTTCTGTTTATGCAAAAATTGTAGAGCTGGAATACCTAATCTACGATTAAAGAGCAATGTTAAATCTGTACGTTTCTGCTGTAATGTATAACGTATAAACTCATGTAGGTATTCTTCTTTTTCTGTTAATTGATCTTGTAGTGTAATAATAGAAAGTACAGCCATTTCTGCAGCGTGACTTGGCGTTGCTCCACGAGCATCTGCTACATAATCACATAAGGTATAATCTGTTTCATGACCTACTGCTGAGATAACTGGTGTATTAGCAGTATATATAGCCTCTACAACTGCTCTATCATTGAAGCACCATAAATCCTCCATAGATCCACCACCACGACCAACGATGATAAGGTCTACCTCTGGGTCGGCATCAGCTGCTGCTATTCCTTTAGCTATAACAGGTCCTGCTGTATTACCTTGGACAGGAACAGAGAACAATTTAAATTGAACTAATGGGTTTCGTCTTTCGCTGACATGTAAAATATCATGCAATACAGCGCCAGATTGAGATGTAACAATACCTATGCAACTTGCCATGTACGGAAGACTTTGTTTGTGGCTGTCATCAAAGTATCCTAGCGCCGTTAATTCTCGTTTTAACGCATCAAATTCGAGCTGTAATGGGCTTTTAGACCCTATTTGCATATCCGATGCAATAAGATTTAAACGGCCCATTTTATTGTAAAAATTAACAGATGCTTTTACAGTGACTAATAATCCATTCTGAATGGCATTGGCAAGGCCCTTTTGCATAACGGTACTAGACCACATGGTAACATCAATAGCAGATTCTTCATCTTTTAAAGAGAAATACATGTGACCACTACTATGACGCTTTGCGTTAATAATGGTGCCGCTAACATAGACATTCTTAAGTAGATATTCTCGGTCTAAGGTGCGCTTTATAAGATTGTTTAATTGTGTAATGGTTAATACATTCACGATTATCCTCTAATTTCCTCTAAAAAAGCAGCGCCAAAAGCATTGCCAGTGGCATTATCAACAGAAAATTGTGGCTGTGCTACATGTAATGTAAGGTGATTACGTCTACAATAATGCTCCATACGATGACGAAGTAAGCTATTACTCATTACACCACCAACGGCAATTAATGTTCGAACAGGTTTATTTTGTAAATGATAGGTAATCATTTTTTCTAACGCATTTCCTATAGAGGTGAATACAGCTCGCGATAGATTAGATTTTTCCATATCATTCATGGAATCACTAATGCGTCGCATAGCCGCACTACATGGCCCAGCAAAGCTTATCCAACCTTCTTTTACAGAAGATGGTAATGGTTCATATTCTGTAGTTTGTAATGCTAATGCCTCTAGATGTTTGCCTGCAGGAAATGGCAAACCCATTGCAACACCAATACGATCTACATATTGACCGCCTTGTAAATCCTTAGAGCCGCCAATAATGTGAGACTCAAATATGCCTTCTCCTTTATAATGACAATACACGAGCTCTGTAGTACCACCTGATAAATGAAGTGCTAAAAATGGATCTTTAGGAATTGTTTTTAGTTCTCGAAGGGCAGCTAAAATATGATTTTCTTGATGTGCAAAAACGTGTAAAGGTACATTCATCATATGACTTAGAGATTGACCATACCCTAGCCCTACCATAAAGGCTGGCATATAGGAATTTTCCTCACGTCTAGGAAAACCACTAACACCGATACCGCTAATTGGTAGTTGTGGCAATTCAGATATCAACTTAGGCAATGCCTTTGTATGTTGAAAGACCATATTTGATTGTTGTAGTCCTCGCTCACCCTGTTTGACCTCTAATATTTTGCGAGCTTCCCCAACTATTTGAAAGTCGCTATCTATAATGGCACAACTTGTAGTGTAGCAACTAGTATCAATGCCTAAGTAATATCGTTTCATTATTTACTCTTATTATATGCATCTAGAATTGCATTAATTAATTTATAAGAAGAATCAGAACCAAAATCTTTAGCTAATTGAATAGCTTCATTAATAGCTATAGATGGTTCTAAAGGTTCATCTTCATTTGTCATTTCCCATAGAGCAATACGTAAAATAGCACGATCAACCTTGTCTAAGTTTTCAACTTTACGTGATTTACAAAATGGCTGTAATGTTGCATCTATAATTTCAGAAGTGGATAATACACCATTTATAATATTATTCGCATAGGCCTTATCCATAGATTTATGCATATGTCCTTCTGGAAATTGAACATCACTTTGGTCTGAATGAAATTCATTAGCATATAACATTTGAAATGCGTATTGACGTGCTTCACGTCGATTTCGCTTAATTACCATGTGGAGTTGGCTCCTTTTCTTTAACAATACCTTCAATATGAACATCAACCTTAACATGATTAAGATCAAGCATATTCTTTAAGGTTTGTTTGATTTCTAACTGCAACTGTTTGGATAATTCAATTAAATTGTATCCATATAATGCTTTAATATAAATATTGACTTCAATAAAATCTTTACGATGTTTAACATTAATACCTGGTAAACTGCGTTGACCAAAGGCATGTGTAATACCCTCTACTAGTTCATCGTAAAAGCGAGGGCTTAAAGAATGAATACCTGGTATAGTGGTTAAAGTTTTTGTTGCTACATCTATGATGACAGAGTCTGCAATATTAATAGTATCCATATCTAATCCGTAGTTTAATTCTTTATCTGAACTCATATAGATTCTCTCCTAAGGCTGTGATGGTGTTACTAAATCATCAAAAATAATGTCTTGTACCACTACATCAATAGTTTGAACTTCAATTTCTGTATAAGAAACTAAAGCCGTTTTTATACGTTCTTGTAAACGTAAAGCCACATCAGGAATACGATATCCATACTGAATGCAAACATATAATGTTACAGAAAGAGCTCCTTCATCGTTAAATGATATCTTTACACCTTCATAATCAGATTTACGTCTAAAGAAGGCATTTACATCATCATTAAAAGTAGAACTCATATGATGTATACCCTTTGTTTCAAGCGCTGCTATAGTAACAATCGTAGCATATACATCTTCACTAATCTTAATTTTACCAGACTCTAGTTCAGTATTTTTCTTGGTCATACTGGCCTCTTTCAAAAAAAGCACTTGTCCCTATATATAATTACATAGACGACAAGTGCTTACAGTGCAAATGTTAGATATATGGGGAATCAGATTCCATGAAAAGATCTAGCCCCAATACATATCAATAAGTATTAGGCACGTTCGATGTATTGACCTGTACGAGTATCAATACGAAGTACATCATCTACTTCAATGAAGAGAGGTACTTTTACAGTGTAGCCTGTTTCCAATACAGCTGGTTTGTTACCACCAGTTGCAGTATCACCACGGATACCAGGGTCTGTTTCAACTACTCGAAGTTCAACAGCTACAGGTAAATCGATACCGATTACGATACCTTGGAAGAACATGATGGATACTTCCATATTTTCAAGAAGGAAGTTTTTAGCATCACCTAGTTGTTCAAGGTTAAGTTCAACTTGATCGTAAGTTTCGTTATCCATGAATGTGTAAGCGCCATCAGATTCGTATAAGTATTGCATACGACGACGGTCAACATGTGCTTTAGGCACTTTTTCACCAGCATTGAACGTACGTTCTACTACAGAACCAGTTTGCAAATTTTTCATTTTAGTACGTACGAATGCAGCACCTTTACCTGGTTTAACGTGTTGGAAATCAACTACTTGCCATACATTACCGTCGATTTCAACGGTTACACCTGGACGAAAATCATTACTGGAAATCATCTAACTCTTCTCCTTCTAAATACCTATTTCAATTAACTCTTTTGGACTATGTGTCAACACCTCATAGCCGTCAGATTTGACGATGACACTATCCTCTATTCTCAATCCGATAGTACCTGTAATATAAATACCAGGCTCTACCGTAATGATCATATTTTCTGTAAATACCGTATCGGATTTTGTATTAGCCACTGGTTCTTCGTGAATCTCGAGACCTACGCCATGACCAGTACCGTGATTAAATTCCTTGGTATATCCATGTTCTTTGATATAATCACGACATACTGCATCGAGTTCTTTACCGGTAATACCAGCCCGAACAGCAGCTACGCCGCGTTTTTGTGCTTCTAAAACTATACTATACAGCTTTTTTTGTAATTCAGAGGCAGGACCCATTACAATAGTTCTAGTCATATCGGAATGGTAACCCTTATATACGGAGCCAAAGTCGAAGGTAATAAAATCACCTGCTTCAATGACCTTATCACTAGCTACACCATGAGGCATACTAGAACGGTTACCAGAAGCAACGATGGTTGCAAAGGAAGGCTCCTCTGATCCACGTTTTAACATTTCTGTTTCTAATATGATGCGCACTTCGTTTTCTGTCATTCCTACCTTTAATTGTGGTAATAATGCAGCAAAGGCGTCGTCACCAATTTTAGCAGCTTTTCGCAATAATTCTAATTCATCTTCTCGCTTAACTGCTCGTAGTTTAGCAAAATTGATAGAAGTAAAATTAAAGCGTTCATCTAATGTATCACATAAGGTTTCATACGTATCTACCGGCATTTGCTTGCCTTCAATACCGAATAAACCTTCGTGAATATGATGCTCATTGAATATATCTACAAGAGTATCCATAACAGAGGATTCATATTGAATGACTGTATATCCTTCACATTGTTTTGTAGCTTGCTCAGTATATCTGAAATCAGTAATCATAAAGGCTTTATCTTGTGTAATGATAGCAAAGCCTGTAGTACCAGTAAAACCAGCAAAATAATGTAAATTTATAGGGCTCATCAAAATGACGCCTGTTAATTCTTGCTCTTTAATATACTGTTGTAGCAGATTTAAACCATTCATAATCATGCTCCTAGTCTATAAAGTACAATTAATCTTACCATAAAATACCTATATTGAATAGAATTTTATGCTATTTTTTGAAAGCCTCTATATCACCAATGGTTAAGTCCTGTATAGAACCAACCTCTTCTATGCCGGTTAAATCTATATGGCCTATAGTTAACCGTTTTAAATATGTAACAGTACCGCCTGCTGCACCAATCATACGTTTTACTTGATGATATTTGCCTTCTTCAATGGTAATATGCAGAGATTGAGAAGATACAACATCAATTAAAGCAGGCTTGCAATGAGTTCCGTCACCTAGTACAATCCCCTCTTTTATACGTTGAATTCCTTCTTCTGTTAACTCACCATCATATTCTACGTAATAAACCTTGGATACATGTTTATTACCATTGATGATTGAGTGTCCCCAAACACCATCATTGGTAAGCAACAGTAATCCTTCTGTATCCTTGTCTAATCTTCCGATTGGAACTACCCCCATTTTAATATATTCAGGTGGCAATAAATCCATTACAACAGGATGCTTTGGATCCTCCACAGCTGTAACATAGCCTTTGGGTTTATGAAATTTTACATAATACTGCTGCTTAGTATTAACCACTTGTCCATCAACCATTATTACATCAGATTCAATATCAACGTGGATATCTTTTTTTGTTGTTATTTCACCATTAATAGTAACTCTTTGATCCTTTAAGAGTTGATGAACTTCTTTTCGACTGCCATAAGCTTTATTAGCCAATAATTTATCGAGTCTCATCATACATGTCCTTGGAGTAATTCAACATGAGCTGTATCATTGAGCAAATTCAAAATATTATGATCGTATTCGCCCATACCATTATAGAAAATTCGATTAATAGCTGTATTACCTTGGCTAAAATTCCAACAATGACTAATAGAAATATCTAATAATTTACATAATAAGGTTCTAATTGTTCCGCCATGACATGCTATTAAAAGAGTCTCTTCCTCATCATTAACATTGAGGAATTCTTCCAGACCTGCCCAGGCACGATCTTGCAAATCTTTAAAGCTTTCGCCATTTGGTACTTTTACAAGATGAGGCCGCAAATACATCTCATCAATAAGGCCGGGCCAACGTGCTTCAATGTCTGAAAATAGCATAGCTTCCCAGTCTCCAAAATTAAGCTCTCGCAATCGTTTATCTACTGTAATAGATGTTGTGCGGTCACCTCGAATCGTTTCGGCTGTAACTAAGGCACGACTTAAATCACTAGATAAGATACGGTCAAAGGTAACATCTTTAAGGGCATTACCACATGCTTTAGCTTGATTCAAACCGTTTTCATTGAGGGGAATATCTGTAATACCTTGATATTTCCCCATTTTATTCCAATCAGTTTCACCATGACGCACAATATATAATGTCTTCATAATCTTCCTATACTTTCAAAATATTTGTCAGTTTATCCACCAGTTTAATATTAGTATCATGATCTTTAATAGCAATGCGTACCCAATGATTAGTTAAACCTACATAGGAGTCACAATTGCGCACAATCATATTATATTTTTTTAGCTCTTCATTAATATAGTTTGCTGTAATTCCTTCTTGATTAACTTGGAACAAAATAAAATTAGCTGAAGGTGGATATACAGTAATTCCTTCTATAGCATCTACTGCATTGTACATGAATGCTATTTCTTCATTTAATTCTTGTTTAGTTCGCTTAATGTAATCCACATCATTCAAGGCAGCCTTTGTATATGCTTGCGCTAATGTATTTACAGACCAACTAGGGATATATTGCTGTAATTGAGTAATTAATGTTTTGTTAGTAAAAGCGGCACCAATGCGTAAACCAGGTACAGCATAGAATTTTGTGAAAGAATGAACTACGATGATATTATCGAATTCATTTACTAAAGAGCGCATAGAATGCTCATTATCTTGTAATGGATCATTTCCAACAAAATCGATAAATGATTCATCTATAACAAGTAAGCTATTTGCATCTTTCAACATGCTCGCTACAGTGCGAATATGATCTTTATCAAGTAATGTACCATCTGGATTATTAGGATTACCTAAAAATACAATGATGCGACCATCTTGCCCTTTTAGTTCAGCTGCAAAGGTTTCTAATGCCAAATATGGTACCTCAAAATAAGGTTTTCCATTATCATCTTCCCGAGGTCGATAAAAAATATCACGTACAGGAATCTTACTTGCTTCAAGAGCCTCTTTATACTCAGAAAATCCTGGTGCTGGTACAAAAGCACCTGTATATCCAGGTAAACGGCAAATAGCATATAATAGCTCGGCTGCACCATTACCAACTATAATTTGATGTTTATCCATTCCATATGTATCAGCAATAGCATTTAATACATCATCATTGGTAGCATCAGGGTAATGAGAAATATAGCGTAATTGTGCATTTAATGCATCTAATCCACGTTGACTAGGTCCAAGGGGATTAATATTAGCGCTAAAGTCGACCACCTCATATGGTTCAATTCGTTGTTCATGGGCAAACTGAAATATATTGCCCCCATGTATCTTAGACATTTAATTCTCTTTCTATTAAATATATTATCGTTTAATATAGGTTAATCCTTCATTTGTGGTTTCTACTGTATCCACATAGGATAAGTGAGGTAACTTACGTATGATTTCTTGCTTACAATCATCAATGCGACCATAATCTACGGGAAATAGAAGTCCCATTATGGTACCACTATGAGCTATGATTGTACCAACACTGTTATAGTAATTACCTATATCGTGAAAATCATATAAGTTTGCTTTATATAGTATGCGTTGATTACCAAAAGCACTCAATGTAGCTGCTTGACCAATTAAATTGATATCATGTGTATTTAAGCCTCGTTTAAATAAATCTAGTGACTCACGTATAATAGACTCTTTTTCTAAAATTTTAGTTTGTAAATCTACTTGTTGATTAAAGGTAATGGTATCTATACTACCGCCTTCATCAAATACAAGAATTTTCAATGGCGGACACATTCCTAGTGGTTGAGAAATAGTACCTTTAATATAATCAAACTGCGTTACACCTTGGTAAAATGAAGCATCTGTAGGTTCTACGGATAAACAGATTTGTTCTAGTTCTTTTAGTGATAAATTATAATCCATAGCTAAAGCAGTAGCCATAGCCGTTACAGAAATATCCGCAGAACTTGAAGCCATTCCTTTACCTTGTATAATGTCAGAACGTACATATACAGGTGGACAAGTTTGATCTTTATTATTTTTCTTTAATAATCGTTGTACTAATTGTCTTGCCAGAGCTGACTTAGGTTGTAATGCACAATAATGTTTTGAAAATGGATGTTTTACATTACTTAATGCGTAGGAGTAACGATTAATAGGACAAGTCACTAAAAATGACTGGCCATTAATAGAACCTTGTAGAAATTCCCCACATGTACCTGGGGCTCTTACATAATAGGTCACATTAAACTCCTTTCGCATTAAACAAAAATAGTAATTATTTTTACAAAACAATAGATAAATAATTATTAAAACATCGTAGTATTAGAGGCCACAGAAGCAGATAATACAGATAATATAATAATATAAATTAAAAGTAGTAAAACCTCTGTAACTTCAACAACAAATCCGTAAGTATCACCTGTAGTACCACCAAGTTGCTTAACAATATAATGGTTAAGTATACGATTGATAATATAGGTAATAATCATACTTACAATATTGATTTGAAAAATACCTAATGTAGCGTAAACCAATACACCTAATCCAACAACATAGCCTACATCAGCTATGGAAAAAATAGAATATACCCCATATAAAAGGGTATATAAAATTACACCAATTAGTAATATTACAATAGGCATAAAGAAGGTTGAAAGTGTATTGTACGTAATAACATGTTTTGGTGCTAAATTAGCGAATGCAGCCCCCATTCCCTGCTCTCGTGCATAGGGATAGGATCGAATACTCAAAACAAGGGACCAACGACTCATTAATGGCATCATAATCAGTGCCATTGGAATAAATTCCGCTGTTGGAATCGCTGTTAATAATTGCCATTTTAAAAGTGTAACAAATACAAAAGCAACAACACCAAAAGAGCCTATACGGCTATCTTTCATAATTTCTAACTTACGTTCCCTTTCACGTCCAGAAAATAAACCGTCACTGGTGTCCATTAGGCCATCAGCATGGAGACCACCTGTAATTAAGAATTCCGCTATCACAAGGATTAACATCAATGGTACTAACGGTATAAATGGTGATAATATACCATACAATAATGCTAAAATAAGGCCAATAATTAAGCCTACATAGGGAAAGGCTACAACGGATTTACCAAAATCTTCTACAGACCATTCTGTTTGATTAACGATTTTTAAACGTGTTAAAAACTGTAATGCTATGAAAAAAGGTGTCATTATACATTCATCCCATAAGTAATGGCTGTACTAATTATGATCATTAGTATAGTCGTAAAATACATCATATAAATTGTACGTGTAATGTGGTTACGATTTAATTTTTCAATGGGATCTCCCATGTATTCACGGAAGGTCATTTTTTTGAAATATTGGTTGTAACCACCTAATCGAATATGTAAGGCTCCTGCAACTGGTGCTTCTGCATAACCGCCATTAGGACTTGGATGCTTATGGGCATCACGCAAGCCAATTTGTAGGGCTTTTTTTGCATCAAAGCGTAAAAAGAATGCAGAAATTATTAATAATATAAAGGTAATGCGTGCAGGAATCCAATTGAGCACGTCATCAAAGCGAGCTGCTACTCGACCAAAGTATAAATATTTTTGGTTCTTATACCCAAGCATAGAGTCCATAGTATTGGCTGTTCTATATAGAATTGCACCCATTGGACCGCCAAGGATAAAGAAGAATAAGGGAGCAATAATTCCATCTACTGTGTTTTCAGCAATGGTTTCTACCGTAGCTCGTGTAATTTCACTCTCATCTAATTCTTCTGTATCGCGACCTACAATCCAAGATAATCGCTTACGTGCTTCTACAATATTATCTTGTTTAATTAATTGGCTAATAGTAAAGCCTGCACCAGCTAGTGAACGTGGAGATATAGCAATATATAAAATAATTACTTCAAGAGCATATTCTACCCATTCATCAATTACGCCACTAAGCCATAGTATTAAAGACACTATAATATATACAGAAACGAGGATTAAGCCAACCGCAATACCACCGTACCATAATTTTTTAGTATCGTTATCAGTATCTTTATAGAGAACTGCTTCAAAAAAAGATATGATGCGACCAATAATAGCTACAGGATGGTATTTACTATTGGGATCTCCAATGAGTAAATCTAATAAAAATGCTAAGACTGGTATACATACAAAGCTATACTTTGTAAACCAATGCAAGATTGTTAAATGTTCCATATATCTCCCCTATTACCCCAAGGTAGACATAATATAATCCATATCTAAGTGTTCCTCTACAATATCAGCTAATCGATTATAAGCTGCATTCTTGTGTTCGAAATAATGGAATACTACATCTAATGGTTCTAACCCCTTACGTTCACGCAACTGATTGATAATAAAGCGTCTAAATTCATCATTATCAAACACACCATGAATATATGTCCCCATTACTTGGTGATTACCATCGATAAAACCATCAACTACATTAACGGCTTCTTCACTGCGACTTGTAATGGTGAAACAACGTCGTACAGTATCTACTAATGGTGTAGTATCACCCATATGGATTTCATAGCCTACTAGTTTTTCACCTGTAAATGTACCATTTAAAAATTGAAGATTTGAAACATTGAATTCTACTTGATGTGTTGTTTTTTGATCCTTCATAGTCGTAGCAGAATCGACTAAACCAAGACCTTCAATTTCTTCAATATCTCCTTCCATATGATGCGGATCATAAATCGTTTTACCCAACATTTGATTGCCCCCACATACACCAATAACAGGTGTACCTTGGTCAGCAAGTTTTTTTATTTCATCGGCAAAACCAGAGTTACGAAGATATGTAAGATCTGCTAGTGTGTTTTTGGAGCCCGGTAAAATGATTAAGTCCGGCTTGCCTATAACATCGCCAGGGCCGACGAATCGAACAGATACATCTGGTTCATAATTTAATGCATCAAAGTCAGTAAAGTTAGAAATTTTAGGTGTTTGCATAACCACTACTTGAATTTCTTTAGCTCCACTATTGCGTTTATTTTCCAGTGCAACAGAGTCTTCTTCATCAATATCAAGGTTTTCAATGGCAGGAATGACACCAACTACCTTTTTACCAGTTTTTTCTTCAATAAAAGTAAGAGCCGGTTCTAATAATTTAATATCACCGCGGAATTTATTGATAACAATACCTTTAATAAGATCTCGTTCTTCTGGTTCGAGCAATTCTAATGTCCCCACAATAGATGCAATAGCACCACCACGATCGATATCAGCGATGAGATATACAGGTGCTTTCGTCATCTTGGCAATGCGCATATTTACTATATCATTAGCCTTGAGATTCACTTCTGCAGGGCTACCTGCACCTTCAATAACCATCATATCAAAATTGGAATCTAAGAAATCGATAGATTCTTTTACCTTATCAAGAGCGGTTAAGGAATATTTTGTATGGTATTCTTTAGCACTATAAACGCCCACAGGTTTACCCATCAATACAACTTGAGAAGATTGATTGCCTGTAGGTTTTAATAACACAGGGTTCATTTGTACAATTGGATCTATGCCAGCAGCCTCAGCTTGCGCTACTTGAGCACGACCAATTTCATCGCCCCATTTTGTCACATAAGAATTGAGGGCCATATTTTGAGCTTTAAAGGGAACAGTTTTAAAACCTCTTCTATAAAAGATACGGCATAATGCAGTACATAAAATACTTTTGCCTACATTGGAACTTGTTCCTTGAAACATAATTTTCTTAGCCATTTATATGAACCTCCTGGGATTTTAATTCAATGGTAACGCCACTAATCGTTAAGTATAATTTGTCAGCCTCAGTTGCTACTGTTCGATTGACGCGGCCTGCAATATCTCTAAAATATCTTGCTAGCTTATTATCTGGTACAATACCTAGACCAATTTCATTAGTTACAAATATAACTATTTTATCATCACTTACTTTGATTAGATTTAATAATGCTTCTAATTCTGAAAGTACCATATCTTCTAACCGATTTGCATCTTGTTGGCCTTGAATTGACCCATGAGCCATCATATGATTTGTTGTAAACATGGTTAAACAGTCTATGAGTATTACATCCGCTACACTGCTAATATGTTGCCACTCTTCGGCCAAATATAATGGTATTTCAAAATTCGTCCATATATTACCACGTCGCTCTTGATGTTTCTTTATACGATCAACCATTTCATCATCAAAAGCTTGTCCTGTTGCTACATAAGCTTTTCGACCTTCTGTAACAAGGGCTAAACGTTCTGCAAATTCACTTTTTCCACTTCGTGCCCCACCGGAACACAATATAATTTGTGATTTCATAATGCACCTATACAAGAATTTATAATTTCAGTATCATTATAAGTATAACAAAGGAGCGATACTATGGAAATTATGAATATGAAACTAAAAATGATGGCTACTTTATGGGATAATACCTATCGTGTTGCCATTGACGATGGACAAGGTAAATATATTGGCACCGCACGTGTAGTAGTAAATGTTCCACTACCACCAGAAATATTACCAGAAAATGCACCTCAAGTAGAACCACAGTTATTGGTTTTGGTAGAAGATTTTGATTTCGGAGCTGATAAAATTATAAACTTCGAAACAACACTTTCTGATCTATTGAGAGAAAAATTCCGTTATGAAATTCCTCATATTTTCTTCTACTATCCAAGTCCTCACGATGTTTTAAATCAAACAATTTCACAATAAGGTCTATAACGAGCAAAAAGCTATGTAAAATACATAGCTTTTTTTGTTTATTCAGCTCCAATTTCCTCTTCTACGCGACACATAATAAAGCAAAGGTCGGATAGACGGTTTAAATATTTTAAATTAGATTCGTGAACGCTTTCACCAGCATCTAATACACGCCATAAAGCACGTTCAGCACGTCGAGTAATCGTTCTCGCTACATGTAAATAAGCTGAAGATTGTTTTTCACCAGGAATCACAAAATTAGATAATGGTTCAAGCTTTTCGTCAAAGCGATCAATAACCTTTTCTAAATGTTTAACATGTTGCTCTGTAATGACTGGCGCCGCATTTAAACTAGCAATATCTGCCATTAAAGTCCATAAGTTGCGCTCAATATCATATAATTCAGTAGCAACTCGTGCATTTTCAGCATAGGAACGAGCCAAGCCTAAAAAAGCTTGTAATTCATCGATTGTACCATAAGCTTCTACGCGTAATGAGGATTTAGGTACTCGTTCACCGGTATATAAACCAGTTGTACCAGCATCGCCTGTTTTTGTGTAAACACTACTTGCCATATGTATTACCTCCTATAGAAATACATAAATGTAGAATGAAAAGCTATATGTTCTCAACCTTGAGATTATTTATATTCTGGGAACCAAAGATGAATTTCACGAGCAGCAGCCTCTGGAGAATCAGACGCATGTACTACGTTAGCATCCATTGTTAGGGCATAGTCACCACGAATACTACCAGGGGCAGCATCTACAGGATTTGTGGCACCGTTTAAAGCACGTACGGATACGATGGCATTATCTCCGGCCAATACGAAAGCAAGAACTGGACCAGATGTGATGAAATCAACTAATTCACCGAAGAATGGTTTTTCTTTGTGCTCAGCATAATGCTCTTCCGCTAGTTCACGAGGTACTTGTAAAAGTTTTAACGCTTTAATGATAAGACCTTTACGTTCATAACGGCTAATAATTTCACCACTTAATTGACGCTTAACTGCATCTGGTTTGATTAAAACTAATGTTTCTTGCATGATATCCTCCTGTAGATATTAATTAAAATAATGCTTTCTCTTTATATTTAGGATTCATTGCTTGTTGTTTCAATTTTGCAATACGTTCCTCTGTACGAGGATGTGTACTAAAAAGATTGCTCAAGCTTTCACCAATACCAACCATAGGGTTGATGATAAACATATGGGCTGTTGCATTACTTGCATTTGGCAATGCACCATGTTTTGAATAGTAATCAATTTTTGCAAGGGCAGATGCCAAAGCTAAAGGATTGCGACACATCTCTCCGCCCCCCTCATCAGCTAAGAACTCACGAGCTCGAGAGATACTCATTTGAATGAGTCCGGCTGCGATAGGTGCAATAACTATGGCGCCTATTAACTCTAACGGGTTAGAGCCTTCACGGTCATCTGAACGACCAAATATAGCTGAGAATTGAAGCACATAGGCAATCATAGAAATTGCGCCTGCCATCATAGCAGCAATAGTACTGATCAATGTATCACGATTCTTAACATGGGTTAATTCATGTGCAAGCACACCTTCTAATTCTTCATCAGTTAATAGACGTTGGATACCTTCTGTAACAGCAACTGCTGCATGACTAGGATTTCTACCTGTTGCAAATGCATTCGGTACTTCACTGGGAATGATATAAACCTTTGGCATTGGTAAATTACCATTTTTAGCCAATTGCTCTACCATTGCATATAGTTTTGGATTAGACTGTGCAGTAACAGGTTGAGCATTGTATTGGGCTAAAACGATTTTATCGCTGTACCAATAGGACATAAAATTCATGCCCATGGATATAACGAACATAATCATCATACCACTTCTACCGCCAATCATATCACCTAAGACCACTAAAATGGCCGTCAAAGTCGCTAATAAAAGCGTTGTTTTTATATTGTTCATAGTTTCCTCCAATTATAGTTATGGACTATGCCTAACACTATAATTATATCACAAACTAAATAATTGATGCTCCTTTACTATCGGCTTCTAAGCAATATGTTCTATTTTCAATTCCATTAGATGTAAATACAGCACCCATAGCATCTGCCACAGCTTGTACGTGGGATTTATCTACATAGGCAATCAGAGTGGAACCAGATCCACTAATAGTTGCACCATACGCACCAGCAGCTTTAGCTGCTTCAAAGGCTGCATCACAATGTGGTATCAATGTTTTTCGATATGGTACATGCAAATTATCATCTAATGCAACAGATAAATTGCTTAATTGATGTGTAATCAAACTAGTTACAAATAAAGATGCATGGCTCACATTTTGTACAGCCTCTTTAAATGGTACATGATTAGGCAAAACAGAACGAGCGTATTCTGTAGAAACCATGACCTCAGGTACTACAACAGCAAAATGCAATTCAGAGGGGACAGAAATAACTGTGTTAAGCACTTTGGTTTTCAAACCAGTTGCACAGCATAGATTACCATAAATAGCAGGTGCTACATTATCTGGATGACCTTCCATACGGTTTGCAATGACTAATAATTCCTCTTTTGAAAGTGGATGTTTAACTAACGCGTTAGCCAATAATAAGCCGCCTACAATTGCTGTACTACTACTACCGAGCCCACGAGATGGAGGAATTAAAGTTTCAGACGTAATATGTCCATATTGAATTGGTTCTTGCACAGTAGCAAAAACTTGATCCATTGCAAAGCCAATAAGATTTTTTTTAGGATCTTCAGCACGTAAAATGTCTGCGCCAAAACCTTCAAAAGTATAGGTGTATTCAGTAGCTTTTACATCAGGTGTAAAGCTAAAAATATTGTATAGATTGAGTGCCAAACCTAAGCAATCAAAACCAGGTCCACAGTTAGCACTAGTGGCTGGTACTTGTACGCGAACAGTGTTCATAGTTTAAGCTTCCATAATACGAATTACACTATTAACAGACTTAACGGAACGCAAGCTGTTAAAGGAATCAATAAGATTTAAAATATAAGATCTAGGACATTTAGATGTTACAATTGCTAATACAGCCGTTTCTGGATCCATATTTCTTTGAACGATGGATAAAACAGAAATCTTTTGTTCTGCTAATTTGGCAGAAATTTTAGCTAATACACCTGTTTTATTATCTACTTCCAAACGTAAGTAATAGCTAGATTGAATCTTACCAGGAGCGTAAATATTCTTTTGGTCATAATAGAATGGTTTCAAACGACCTGTTTCGTTGTATGAAACATTTTTAGCCACTTCCATAATATCGGATACTACAGAGCTACCCGTAGGTAAGCTACCAGCACCACGACCGTATAGCATTACATCATCAATACCATTACCTTTTACATAAATCGCATTATAAGAACCGCGAACAGATGCTAAAGGATGTGTGGTAGGAATAAATGCTGGGTATACATTTAGAGATAAACCTTGACTAGTTTCTTTTGCAATACCTAATAGCTTGATGTTATAACCAAATTCTTTACCGAATTTAATATCTTCCGTATCAATGCAAGTAATACCTTCTACGGATACATCTTCAAAGAAAATGCGA
>CAJZEE010000030.1 GCA_915066865.1 uncultured Veillonella sp. | reverse complement strand
CAGGAGATTTTTCATCACACAATGTGTCGCCTGTAGTAGTATCCTTTAAGCCAACCGCCGCAGCGATGTCACCAGAATATACGCGTTCGATTTCTTTACGGGAGTTAGCGTGCATTTGAAGAATACGACCGATACGTTCTTTTTTACCTTTAGTGGAGTTGAAAACGTAGGAGCCGGATTCCAATGTACCGGAGTACACACGGAAGAACGCTAATTTACCAACATAAGGGTCAGCCATGATTTTGAATGCCAACGCAGAGAATGGTTCTTCATCGGAAGAAGGACGAGTTGTTTCTTCTTCAGTACCAGGAACAACACCCTTAATAGGTGGGATATCGATTGGAGCTGGCATGTAATCGATAACAGCATCCAATAACATTTGAACACCTTTATTTTTATAGGAAGAACCGCAAAGAACTGGGAATAATTGGTTAGCAATAACAGCTTTACGCAATGCCGCTTTCAATTCTTCCACAGAAATTTCTTCGCCTTCCAAATATTTCATCATGATATCATCATCTGTTTCAGCGATAGCATCGATCATCATTTCGCGACGAGCTTCTGCTACTTCTTGATATTCAGCAGGGATATCAGTGATTTCATATTCTTTACCGTCATCGGATTTATAAATTTCCGCTTTCATAGTCATCAAGTCAATGATGCCTTCAAAAGTATCTTCAGCACCGATTGGTACTTGAATAGCTACGGAATTTGCACCCAAACGAGCTTTCATCATATCAACTACGTTGAAGAAGTCAGCACCTACAGTATCCATCTTATTTACATAAGCGATACGAGGTACGCCGTAGTTAGAAGCCTGACGCCATACTGTTTCGGATTGAGGTTCAACGCCACCTTTAGCACTGAACACCGCAACAGAACCGTCAAGTACACGTAGAGAACGTTCTACTTCTACAGTAAAGTCAACGTGACCAGGAGTATCGATGATATTGATACGATGTTCTTTCCATTGACAAGTTGTTGCAGCAGAAGTGATTGTGATACCACGTTCTTGCTCTTGCTCCATCCAGTCCATCGTAGCAGCGCCTTCATGTACTTCGCCGATCTTGTGAACGATACCTGTATAGTAGAGGATACGTTCTGTAGTTGTTGTTTTACCAGCATCGATGTGAGCCATGATACCGATATTACGAGTTTTTGCTAAGGAAAACTCTCTTGCCACAGTTGTCACCTCTTATTACCAACGATAATGAGCAAATGCTTTATTAGCTTCTGCCATTTTATGAGTATCTTCTTTTTTCTTGATTGCAGCGCCTGCATTGTTGAAAGCGTCCATCAATTCGCCTGCCAAACGTTCTTTCATAGTGCGTTCACCACGAAGACGAGCATAATTTACAACCCAACGAATACCGAGGGTTTGACGGCGATCAGCACGAACTTCAACTGGCACTTGATAGTTCGCACCACCGATACGGCGAGCACGCACTTCAAGTACAGGCATAACATTTTTCAATGCTTGATCAAAAACTTCCATTGGGTCTTGACCCATTTTGGAACGAATAATTTCGAATGCATCATATACGATAGTTTCAGCAATGCCTTTTTTACCATCGTACATAACTTTGTTAATGAAACGTGTTACTAATTTGCTGTTGTACACCGGATCTGGAAGTACATCACGTTTCGGAACAGGGCCTTTTCTTGGCATGTTCAATTCCTCCTTTATAATGATGTGTGTTAATTTCGTTTAATGGCTAAAATTATTTTTTAGCTTTTTTCGCGCCGTATTTGGAACGACTTTGCATACGATTTTGTACGCCAGCTGTATCCAATGCACCACGAACGATGTGATAACGCACACCTGGAAGGTCTTTTACACGACCGCCTCTGATAAGTACAACACTGTGTTCTTGTAAATTGTGACCAATGCCTGGGATGTAAGCAGTTACTTCAATAGCGTTTGTCAAACGTACACGGGCAACTTTACGAAGCGCGGAGTTTGGTTTCTTTGGAGTAGCTGTGTACACACGAGTACATACACCACGTTTTTGTGGAGATTCTTGAAGGGCAGGAGCTGTAGACTTTTTAGTCAAGCTCATGCGGCCTTTGCGTACTAGCTGATTAATTGTTGGCATTTGGGCACCTCCTTTCCAAATTTGAGATTTATAATTGATCCGTCATAACAAAGTGTTACATCGGATATTACCAAGATTAACGTAGGACGCCTACAGCTGTGGCCCGCACCTTAATGCGACACGCACGACCGAGATCATCCATGGTGTGTTTGTCATTCACAGGTATTCCCTGTTCTTCACAAGCAATCCGTAAAGGCTGTACCACACGTTCATCACTATCACAACCCAGGAACACGTACTTCACAGCACCTTTAGCAATTTGTTTCAACGTTTGCTTGGCACCGATTGTTTTGTTCACCGACTTCAGATGGGCAATGTCCATTGTACTAATTCTCCTTACGAAATTATGCCCATTAGGCATACCTCGCCTAAAGCACTATGTAAGTATATCAATTACAGCAGTCCATGTCAAACAATTTCCAATGTCACACACCGCTCTACAGCTGCATTTTATGTGTACACTCATCCGTGTGTTTCATTCAATCTTAAATTATAAATGAAGAGTGATTTTTTATTCATATATTATTATTTTCATGTATAAATAATCATTCTATGCATTTGCTATTATTTTTTCTTTTACCAATTATGCAAAATTAATATAAACACCATTTTATTATGATATAAATTAATACAGAACAAATATTTGTATTTATAAGTTACTAAAGAAAGGAGATTATATGATTAAACTCATTAAACGTTATTCAAACTTTAATCCCCCTGTAATTATAGGTAGCTTGTCTATCGTCTTAGGGCTGAGCTTATGTGCCCTTCTGATTCCGCAAATATCTCAAACGATCCTCCAAGGGATTCGTGATATTATATTTGAAGATTTCAGCTGGTTTTATGTTTTATCCATAAGTCTCTTCTTTATCTTCAATATCTTTCTTGCACTTAGTTCGCTAGGTGACATCAAACTTGGTAGCGACGATGAAGAAGCGGAATTCTCTTATACAGCTTGGCTCGCCATGTTATTTGCGGCAGGTACTGGTGTAGGTCTCATGTTCTTCGGTACTGCTGAACCGCTCTCACATTATCACTCCGCTGTAGGCTTAGTCGATGGTGCTCCTAGCGCCAAGGAAGCGTTATTCCGCTCCATCTTCCACTGGGGCATCAATGCATGGACGGTATACGGAATTATGGCTTTAGCATTAGCGTATTTTGGTTTTCGCTATAAGTTGCCTTTATCACTACGTTCATGTTTCTATCCGCTGTGGAAGGATAAGATCAATGGCCCACGAGGGCACATTATCGATATCATCGCACTTTGTGTAACTTTATTAGGTATCGTAACCACCTTAGGATTTGGTGCGGCCCAACTAGGTGCAGGGTTCCTATATATTGATATCATCTCCACTAATGACTTTTCCGCCCAAACGGTCATCATTATCATCATTATGTCCATTGCCGTTCTATCTGCTGTTACAGGTATTGATAAAGGCGTTAAGCTGCTCAGCGAAATTAATATATCTGTTGCATTAGTCTTAATGCTTTTTGTACTCTGTGCAGGTCCTACATTACTCCTATTAAATACAATGGTAGAAAACTTTGGATACTATCTATCACATATTTTAGGGCAAAGCTTCTATACATCTATCTATACACCAGAAACCCGTCCATGGTTCTTCAGCTGGACCATACTATTCTGGGCTTGGTGGTTATCTTGGGCACCATTTGTGGGCATGTTCATTGCGCGTATTTCAAAAGGTAGGACTATTCGAGAGTTCATCTTTGGGGTACTCATTATTCCAACTGTTTTTACTATCGTTTGGTTTACTATCTTTGGTAATACTGCAATTTATATCGATGAAACAGTAGCAAACGGTGCACTCGGTGCATTAACCGATAAACCAGAACAACTACTCTTTGCATTCCTTGAATATTTACCATTATCCAGTTTAACTAGTCTTCTATCAATTATCGTATTAGCATTATTTTTTATCACATCTGCCGATTCAGGCATTTATGTGTTAAATAATATTGCGGCCTATGATAAATCCACTTCATCTCCAAAGTGGCAATGCTTAATGTGGGGCTCTGTAATGTCCTTTCTTGCCATCAGTTTGCTCAGCATTGGTGGGCTTAATGTACTACAATCGGTAACGCTCATTCTCGCCTTACCATTTGCAGCCTTGATGGTTATCATGTGCTACAGCTTATGGCAAGGATTATTAACAGATACGCAATACTTTAACACAAAACTTTCAACCACATCCATCTACTGGGACAGCAAGAACTGGAAACAAGGTCTTGCCAAAATACTCAACCAAACGCAATCGGAAGATGTTATTTCCTTTATGAAAACAACAGCATTGCCTGCTATGTATCAGCTCAATAAAGAATTAACCGAAGAGTACGGATTAACTACGAGAATTGACAAACATTTCAATGGTAACGACGCCTCCGTAGAGTTAACCATCGAAAAAGAATCAATGCGCAACTTTACCTATGGCATCAAACTCGTTACGCAAGAGGTATCGGATCATCTCATCGAAGATCCTAACATTCCTCACATTACTGAAAGTACCAACGCAATTCCTATGACATATTTCAGTGACGGACGCGCCGGATACGATGCGCAGTATATGACACGGGAGGATATCATTACCGATATCATTCGTCAGTACGAACGATATCTTACTTTATCGGATGACGTCGGTTATGACATCATGTCTCATGACGCGGAAGAAACAGCTGAATAGTTTTCATACCACAACCTTAACAAAGTATCATTTTATTTAACAAACTGATACTAACACATATCATGAAATCCTCAATTTATATAAACCTATAATTATAGAGACATATAATCATAGAGCTCATACACATATATCTCTCAAACCAATAATACCTATAACAAAAGGGTGCACCTCGCAGGTGCACCCTTTTTATTATGTCGCACAATATCAACTATGCAACAAGTCTATACAGTTAATATAGCTTAACGGCTAATCCAAAGTAATTAATCTTCAGACATAACCTCTTCCGTAATATCAATGATTTCAGGTGTATTTTTTACAACTTCAATCTTACGGTAACGACTCATGCCTGTACCAGCAGGAATCAACTTACCGATAATTACGTTTTCTTTCAAGCCCAATAATGGATCGATTTTACCCTTGATAGCAGCGTCGGTAAGAACACGTGTTGTTTCTTGGAAGGACGCAGCGGACAAGAAGGAGTCCGTTGCCAAAGCAGCTTTCGTAATACCCAATAGCGTGCGTTTGCCTGTAGCATTTTCACGACCATTGAGAGTAAGACGACGGTTTTCTTCGTCAAAGGTATTAACGTCCACCATATCCCCTGGAAGCATATCCGCATCACCAGCTGTTTCAATTTTAACTTTATGAAGCATTTGACGAACGATAACTTCGATATGTTTATCGTTAATTTCTACACCTTGGGATTTGTATACTTTTTGTACTTCGTATACGAGGTAACGTTGAGTTGCTTCAGTACCCATAACACGCATGATGTCATGAGGATTGATGGAGCCTTCAGTCAAACGAGCTCCCAAGGATACCACATCCCCGTCTTTAACGATGATGCGGGAGCCGTAAGGAATGAGGTAATCAAGTTCAATACCATCTTCACCAGTGATAAAGATAGTGTTCGTACCTTTCTTACCTTCATTAGGTACAACACGAACTGTACCTTCATTTTCAGCGATGATAGCATTACGTTTTGGTTTACGAGCTTCGAACAATTCTTCGACACGTGGCAAACCTTGTGTAATATCATCACCTGCGACACCACCAGTATGGAATGTACGCATTGTCAACTGAGTACCAGGTTCACCGATGGATTGTGCCGCAATAATACCAACAGCTTCACCAACTTGAACTTGGTTGCCAGTTCCTAGATCACGACCATAGCACTTGCGACATACGCCATATGGGCTACGACAAGTCAATACGGAACGGATTTTTACTGTTTCATAGTGTTTTACAACTTCATCAGCTAACGCCTCTGTGATTTCACCATTAAGAGGAACGATGACTTCGCCAGTTTCCTTGTTAACTAATTCTTCAGCTGCAATACGACCTACGATACGGTCTTTTAATGGCTCGATAACACCAGTGCCTTCAACGATAGCTTCCACTTCAATACCATGGATTTCATTGTTCCGCACTTGTACTTCTTTTACATCGGAGTTAAGGATAGCTTCGATGCCTTCTTCAGTAAGACGTGTATCAGCTGGGAAGATTTCTACCCCTTCGCTGTCAACGATTGCTTGTACAGTATCCTTGTTCAACATATTTTGAACCATAGTTTCTTTCAATGTTGCACGGATACTATCGTCGCTTTCACCAAGAATAATTTTTTGAACCAAGTTAGTATGATTAATATCGCTATCAGAGCCCAAATGTGCACCGCGCAATGCGATAGATGTAACACCGGCTTCAGCAATATCTGCCAAACATTGTTCATCCAAGATAGTTTCAGCTGGTACAACAAGTTCCCCTGTTTCAGCATTCACAACATCTTTATCTAAAACGCGACCAATGAGTTTATCCTTAAGCAATTCTAATGCTTGACGTGGAGATGTAGCCAAACGAGCACGTTCACGAACGAGATCGATACCTACAACGTCACAATCGTCCTCACGAACGATTACATCTTGAGATACGTCAACAAGACGACGTGTCAAGTAACCAGAGTCAGCTGTACGAAGCGCTGTATCGGCCAAACCTTTACGAGCACCATGAGAGGATGTAAAGTAATCCAATACAGTCAAGCCTTCTTTAAAGTTTGCTTTAATTGGCAAGTCAATGATTCGACCAGATGGATCAGCCATCAAACCACGCATACCAGCAAGCTGACGAATTTGTTGTTTATTACCGCGGGCACCAGAGATAGCCATCATGTAAACAGGGTTAAAGCCGTCTTTATCGCACGCCATATTATCCATCATCGCATCGGTAACATCTTCTGTTGCCTTTGTCCATAATTGGATAGTTTTACGATAACGTTCTTCTTCTGTAATAAGACCACGGCGGTACATACGAGATACTTTTTCTACCTCTTGTTCCGCTGTATCTAACAAACTAGTTTTAACTTCTGGTACTTTAATATCAGCAATGGCTACAGTCATACCTGCGCGACGAGCGAAGGAGTAACCCAAGGACTTGATGCGGTCCAATAATTCTGCTGTTTTTTCATTACCAAACAATTGGAAACATTGATCAACCAATTTACCAACTGTTTTCTTATCCATAACCTTACCTAAAGAGTAAGTGCCATCTTCACGTTTCTCGTATTGCCACAATTCTGGGAATAAAGCATTGTTGAAGATCAAGCGACCTGCTGTTGTTTCTACACGGCCATGATCAGGTAAACGGATATAAAGAATATCTTGCAAACCAATGATATGAGACTCATAGGCAAGCATAACTTCATCATAGGTAGCAAATGTTTTTGCTTTATCACGAGTATCTTCGCGTACAACTGTTAGGTAGTATGTACCTAAGATCATATCTTGAGAAGGTACTGCTACTGGCTTGCCGTCCTTAGTAGACAAAATATTATGACTAGAAAGCATCAATGTACGAGCTTCCGCTTGTGCTTCTACGGACAATGGTAAGTGACACGCCATTTGGTCACCGTCAAAGTCGGCATTGAAGGCTGTACATACTAATGGATGCAATTTGATAGCACGACCTTCCCAAAGGATTGGTTCGAAGGCTTGGATACCAAGTCTATGCAATGTAGGGGCACGGTTCAAGAGAACTGGATGTTCTTTAATTACCTCTTCCAAGGATTCCCACACGCCAGGGCCAATTCTTTCAACTTGGCGTTTAGCAGCCTTGATGTTGGATGCTTGACCGCGTTCTACCAAACGTTTCATAACGAATGGTTTGAACAATTCTAATGCCATTTCTTTTGGCAAACCACATTGGTGCATTTTAAGTTCAGGACCTACTACGATTACGGAACGACCGGAGTAGTCAACACGTTTACCGAGCAAGTTTTGACGGAAACGACCTTGTTTACCTTTAAGCATGTCGGACAAGGATTTCAATGGGCGGTTACCAGGACCTGTAACAGGACGACCGCGACGGCCATTATCAATCAATGCATCAACCGCTTCTTGAAGCATGCGTTTTTCGTTGCGCACGATGATATCAGGAGCACCCAAGTCGAGTAAACGTTTCAAACGGTTGTTACGGTTGATAACACGACGGTATAAATCGTTGAGGTCAGATGTAGCAAAGCGGCCACCATCTAATTGGACCATAGGACGCAATTCAGGTGGGATTACAGGAACGATGTCCATAATCATCCATTCTGGACGGTTCCCAGATTGACGGAATGCTTCTACTACTTCCAAACGACGAACTGCACGGATTTTACGTTGACCACTAGCAGTGTTCAACTCTTCGCGCAATTCGGCATTCAATGCTTCAAGATCAAGTTCTGATAAGAGAGCTTTTACCGCTTCAGCACCCATGTCGATACATGCGAAGAGAACCTCTTCAGCAGCACCTAACTCATAGCGTTCTTCGCGAGTTAATTCTTCGTATTCCTTATCAGCTTCTGGTATTGTTGCATCATCACGAAGAGCCGCATTATAGCGCTCTTTGCGTTGTGCTTCACGAACAATAGCTAAACGTTCATTACGTTGAGCCACTGTTTCGATTACGACGGATTTACCACCGATAGTATAACCGTCTTCATTAAATTGAGCTTCGTATTCGCGGTATTCTTGCTCGGACAACAATTGACGTTTTGTCAATGGTGTACCAGCTGGATCTACTACGATGTAGGAAGCAAAGTATAATACGCGTTCCAAAGAACGTGGTGATATGTCAAGGATAAGACCCATACGGGATGGGATTCCTTTGAAGTACCAAATGTGAGATACAGGAGTAGCCAATTGAATATGGCCCATACGTTCACGACGTACTTTCGCACGGGTAACCTCTACACCACATTTGTCGCAGACTACGCCCTTATGGCGGATGCGTTTATATTTGCCGCAGTGACATTCCCAGTCCTTTGTTGGTCCAAAAATGCGTTCACAGAATAGACCATCACGTTCTGGCTTCAACGTACGGTAGTTAATTGTTTCAGGTTTCTTAACTTCCCCATGAGACCAGGATAAAATCTGCTCTGGAGAGGCTAAACCGATTCGCATGGAATCGAATTCATTTACGTCTAGCACTACTATCGCTCCCTTCCTTATAGATAGTTTTAGTCTTCATCGTTAGAGGAGTCGCCCATTGGGTACGCCAATTGGCTAAGGATATCATCTTCACCGCCATTATCAGCTGGTAAGTCTTCCTCTTCCTCTACTTCTGGTTCTACTACAGTTACTTCATCAGTTTCTACAGCACTGCCTTCCATAACTTCTTCAATACCAGTTTCTACCACCTCATCTTCGTCCTCAAGTTCTTTCATAACAACTTCTTCTTGATCTTCGTTCAAGATTTTTACATCGAGACCGATACTTTGAAGTTCTTTAAGCAATACCTTGAAGGACTCAGGTACACCTGGTTCAGGGATGTTTTCGCCTTTAACGATTTTTTCGTATGCTTTCACACGACCAACAACGTCGTCAGACTTAACAGTTAATAGCTCTTGAAGGGTATAGGCTGCGCCATATGCTTCTAGAGCCCAAACTTCCATTTCCCCGAAACGTTGGCCACCGAACTGAGCTTTACCGCCCAAAGGTTGTTGTGTAACAAGGGAGTACGGACCTGTAGAACGAGCATGGATTTTGTCATCAACCAAATGATGGAGTTTAAGCATGTAAACGTAACCAACAGTAACGCGGTTATCCATCGGTTCACCAGTACGACCATCATATAGAACAGTTTTACCATCATCAGGACGACCTGCAATCGCCAATGTTTCGAATACGTCCTTTTCGTGAGCACCATCAAATACAGGTGTAGCAATATGAATACCTGCTACATCTGGTTTTGGCATGCCATATTTGTCAAAATCATAGCCAAGGCTTTCCAACTCTTTGCGAATTTCAACGCGTTTTTCTTCAGCAGAGTGAATGTTGTTAAGAGTATTCTTGACTTTGCTAATTGCCTCTAATTCTTCTACAAGCGCAGGATCCATTTCAGGAGCCTCTTCTTCAGAATCAAAGAATTCTACATGAAGTGCATTGTATTTAGCTTCAATAGCTTTAAGCTCTTGGTAACGAGCTTCGCCACCCATAGCATCCAATTTCTTTTGCGCTGCTGCTTCTACATGTTTTAAAATTTTAGTTTTCAAAGCAATGATTTGCTCATTTTCTTCGAAATGATTTACCGTAACATCTTCCGCAACTTTCGCTTCCAATACCTCAATTTGAGCATAAAGATCGCGGATTGCATCGATTTGTTCCCAGTAAGATGCATCAGTACGGGCTTCTTTCAACACGTTTTGAATGTGAAGGTCTGTAGCTTTGATTTTCATACCTAAGCCTTGAACAGCCCACCCCAAGTGAGTTTCAAGAACCTGACCGATGTTCATACGAGAAGGTACGCCCAATGGGTTCAATACGATTTGTACTGGAGTACCATCTGGAAGGAATGGCATATCTTCTTTTCTCATAACGCGAGAAACGACACCTTTGTTACCATGACGGCCCGCCATTTTATCGCCTTCATGAATCTTACGTTTTTGAGCGATATATACGCGAACAAGTTTATTTACGCCTGGTTGTAATTCGTCGCCATTTTCACGGGTGAAGACTTTTACATCTACGACTTTACCAGATTCGCCATGAGGCACGCGCAAGGAAGTGTCGCGAACTTCACGTTCTTTGTCACCAAAAATAGCACGCAACAAACGTTCTTCTGGAGTAAGCTCAGTTTCACCTTTTGGTGTAGCTTTACCTACAAGGATATCGCCAGGATGTACTTCTGCACCAATGCAGATAATACCATCTTCGTCTAAGTTTTTAAGTGTGTCGTCACCTGTATTAGGCAACTCACGAGTAATTTCTTCAGCACCTAATTTAGTATCACGAGCATCACATTCGTATTCTTCAATATGAATGGATGTATAGATATCTTCTTTGCAGAGTTCTTCACTAAGCAAGATAGCATCTTCGTAGTTATAACCTTCCCAAGGCATGAACGCTACAAGAACGTTATAACCTAATGCCAATTCGCCGCCATCTGTAGCAGGACCATCAGCCAATACTTGGCCTTTTACAACATGGTCCCCACGATTGACGATTGGTTTTTGGTTAAAGCATGTGGATTGGTTAGAACGAAGGAATTTATTCAAATGGTATGTATCAACACGACCATCGCTATCGCGAAGAACGTGGATTTCATTACCCCAACAACGTACAACTTTACCCGCTTCACGCGCCAATACGCAAACACCAGAGTCAGTAGCTGCTGTATATTCCATACCTGTACCAACAAGTGGTGCTTGAGCGCGCAAAAGTGGTACCGCTTGACGTTGCATGTTCGCGCCCATCAAGGCACGGTTAGCATCGTCATTTTCAAGGAATGGAATCATAGCTGTACCAATAGATACAACTTCTTTTGGACTAACGTCCATATAGTCAACCTTATCTGGTGTAACTTCCAATACATCATGACCACGACGACAAGCAACATGTTCAGTTGTGAAGTACCCCTCTGCATCAAGCGGAGAGTTCGCTTGGGCAATTGTCATGCCTTCTTCTTCATCAGCGGTCATGTATACTACGCTATCAGATACGCGCACTTTAACAACTTTATCAGCATCCTTGCCTTTACCATACACTTTTTCTACTTTACGGTATGGTGCTTCGATGAAGCCAAATTCGTTTACCTTTGCATAGTTGGACAAGGAGTTAATCAAGCCAATATTTGGACCTTCTGGAGTTTCAATAGGACACATACGGCCATAGTGAGAGTGATGCACGTCACGAACTTCGAAACCTGCACGCTCACGAGACAAACCGCCAGGGCCAAGGGCAGAAAGACGACGTTTGTGAGTCAATTCCGCCAATGGGTTTGTTTGGTCCATGAACTGAGACAATTGAGAAGAACCAAAGAATTCTTTGATAGCTGCCACTACAGGGCGAATATTGATCAACGCTTGAGGTGTAATGGATTCAGTTTCTTGAATGGTCATGCGCTCACGAACAACACGTTCCATACGAGTTAAACCGATACGGAATTGGTTTTGCAACAATTCGCCTACGCAACGAAGGCGACGGTTACCCAAGTGGTCGATATCATCTGTATGACCTGCACCATCCATAAGGTTGAGCAAGTAAGAAATGTTAGCGATCATGTCTTCACGTGTTACTGTACGGTGATCATATGGTAAATTGCAGTTATTACAGATAACTTTAGACTCTACACCATCATTATTTACGATGTAGAATTCAGCAAAACCTTCACCATCGAATACATGGCTATTAGCAACGATATCAAGTTGTTCTTCCCCAACTTGTACGCCTGCATCAAGGATAATTTCGCCAGTTTCTGGATCTACAATTGGTTGAGCCAATGTTTGACCCAACATACGTTGGCGCCAGCCAAGTTTTTTGTTCAATTTGTAACGACCAACGCGCGCTAAGTCATAACGGCGTGCATCGAAAAACAAGTTATCGAACAAGTTACGAGCAGACTCTACAGTAGGAGGCTCACCTGGACGTAATTTTTTATAGATTTCAACCAATGCTTCATCAGCAGATTGAGTTGTATCTTTTTCTAATGTACGAACGATGCGTTCATCATATACTGGTAAACCATCCTCATCAGTTTTACCATTCCAGAAGAGGTCTAGAATGCTTTCATTAGTATCCCAACCTAATGCACGTACCAATACAGTAGCTGGTAATTTACGGTTACGATCAATACGAACAGCTACCACTTCACTAGCATCTGTTTCAAGTTCAATCCATGCACCACGGTTAGGAATAACTGTGGAATCATACAAACGGTTACCCATTGTATCGATTTCTTTATTGTAGTAAACGCCTGGAGAACGTACTAATTGGGATACGATAACACGTTCTGCACCATTGATGATGAAAGTACCTGTATCCGTCATCAATGGGAAATCGCCCATGAATACTTCTTGTTCTTTAATGTCCATATTTTCTGGATCATTATTTACCAAGCGAATATTTACACGAAGTGGTGCTGCGTAAGTAGCATCACGGTTTTTACATTCATTAATATCATACTTAGGTTCACCTAAGCTGAAACCTTCAAAAGAAAGTACTAGATTACCTGAATTGTCTTTAATCGGAGAAATATCGTTGAAAATATTTTGTAAACCACTCTCCAAGAACCACTCATACGATTTACGTTGAATGTCCAATAAATGCGGCATCTTGATAACTTCGTTAATTTTAGCGTACGTATAACGAGTTCGTTTGCCTACCTGTTCAGGTTTGAACATATTTGCTTTCACCCCTATCAAAACACACTGGTCTACCATTTTCTATAACGGCATGAAAAAGACATCTTACAGGTCTCAGTTTTCCTGCTCGGGCAACGTCAAATAAAGCAAGGTCCATTTCATTTTTAAAATAACCTTGCTTCCCATTAACCAAGCACAACCTTGGAAGAAAACCTCATCACTATTTGTGTTATAGTTTTTACATCCAAAAGCAGAAAACGCTACTTTTGCAATATATAATTTTATCAGTATTAAAAAAGACTGTCAACCAAAAGGGTTGACAGTCTTTCATTTTCATGCTTTATTCATGTATCAAAAGAGAACCATAAATTAGTTGCCTTTTTGTTTTAAAAGATTCGCACCAGCGATACCAGGGCGAGTCATTTCTTTAGGAGAAAGAATATGATTAATTTCATCCTCAGTCAATAAACCTTGATCCAAGATGATATCGCGAATAGCTCGACCTGTTTCATACGCTTCTTTCGCCAATGCAGAAGCTGTTTCATAGCCAAGATGTGGCAACAATGCTGTTACGATACCAACGGAACGATTCAACCAGTACTCGCATTGTTCACGGTCTACTTCAAGATCAACAAGCAATTTATCAACGAATGTATTTACACCGTTTTTGAGATAGCAAAGATTATTGAACAAGTTGTATGCCAATACAGGTTCCATAACATTTAACTCGAATTGACCATTTTCTACAGCTAATGTAATAGTAAGGTCATTACCGATAACTTGGTAACACACTTGATTCAATACTTCAGCAATAACAGGATTTACTTTTCCTGGCATGATAGAGGAGCCTGGTTGACGGGCAGGCAATTTTAATTCACCAATGCCACAGCGAGGTCCAGATGCCATTAAGCGAAAATCATTTGCCATCTTAATCAACACAAGTGCAGTTACCTTCAAACCGCTAGAGATATCAGCAAATACGTCTGTATTGTTTGTGGCATCGATTAAGTTCTCCGCGGTGTAGAACGGTTCGCCTACTACTTCACTAAGTTCATAAGCTACATCATGAATATAATTAGGTTCAGCATTAAGACCTGTACCAACTGCAGTGGCACCCATATTGATTACATGTGCACCTTCAACGGCAGATTTAATACGTTTAATACCACGACGAATACCAGATGCATAAGCGCCCAT
The DNA here is from genome assembly GCA_915066865.1 of uncultured Veillonella sp. Lineage (GTDB taxonomy): Bacteria > Bacillota > Negativicutes > Veillonellales > Veillonellaceae > Veillonella. The sequence continues at coordinate 6,198 of CAJZEE010000030.1, read as the reverse complement.
CTCTTGTCCCAATGTAATAGGCACCGCATCTTGTAAATGAGTACGCCCCATTTTTAAAATTTCACTATATTCTTCAGCTTTTTTCTCAAGCTCATCAACAAGACGTTGCAAAGCTTCAAGTAACGGTTTAGATTTCAAAATTGCACAAACTTTAATCGCTGTTGGGAAGGCGTCATTTGTAGATTGTGCCATGTTACAGTGATTGTTAGGGCTTACAATATCATAGCTACCTTTTGGATGGCCTAAAATTTCACAAGCACGATTTGCCAACACTTCATTCATATTCATATTCACAGAAGTGCCAGCACCGCCTTGAATTGGATCAACTGGAAATTGGTCAGCAAATTCACCTGCAATAACTTCATCAGCTGCTTGAACAATCGCTTTACCGATAGATACATTGAGACGACCTGTTTTCATATTAGCTAAAGCAGATGCTTTTTTTACCATCGCTAGAGCTTTAATAAAATCTTGGTCTAAATGTTTCCCTGTAATATGGAAGTTTTCTAAGGCACGAATCGTTTGTACACCATAATATAACTCATCCGCTACTTCTAATTCACCTAGGAAATCATGTTCTTTTCTCATAATAGATCCTCTTTCCACTATTTCATATATTAGATGATAGTTTAATGAAACGGTTTTATCTTATGCGCTCATTATAGCATGTATTTTGTATACATAAAAGTCATTTCATGTATTCCGAATAAACAATATTCTATACAATATATTATTTCATAAATAATTATTTTTTTGTAACTATCTCCATATTATCTCCATATTATCTCCATATTTATAAAGGCTATGTTTTTATCTTTGATTGGTTTAAATATTACACGCCCTATAGTACAATAATATAAACTATGTAAGTAAGGAGTAACTATGATTAACAATCACATGCTGCGCATAGGTGCGCTCTTTTTATTAACCGTTTTGAGCTACGGCTTTTATAATGCCTATTTGCCAATCACTGATCCGGTGGAGTCCAACTATGTTCTCTCCGCCATCACCATGCTAAAACATAACTCATGGATATCCCCTATGATATACGATCACGTATGGTATGATAAACCACCGCTCACCTATTGGGCACTTATGATTACGTACAAACTATTTGGCATATCAGACTTTACATCTCGTATACCGAATACGCTTGTTGCGGGAGCCAGCGTAGCCCTAATGTATCATATAATTTACCGCATATCTAAAAATACTTTTGCTAGTGTACTCTGTGCTATTCTATTAATGAGTACACTACAGTTTTGGTACATATCTCATGCAATTATAACCGACGGATTTCTATTTCTCTTCACCCTAGCTATATTTGGATATAGTTATTTAGCATTTACCAACAATGACAAGTCAGCTATGGTGAAAGCTTACATTGCTGCGGCCTTAGCTGTAATTACCAAAGGACCTATAGGCATCATCTTACCTGGTCTAATATTACTTATTTATGTATGTGCTCGCTATATAGTCCATAGAAAGGATGAAATCTATCAACTTTCAAAGGATATAAAATTACTATTTAATCCCTTCGGACTATTAGTCTTTATAGCGATAGCTAGCCCTTGGTATATTGCTATGTATTCCATACACGGTGAGCAGTTTATTTCCGGATTCTTGGGTCTACACAATGTAGATCGAGCCCTTGTATCTGAGCATCCTAAATTTGATGTATGGTATTACTATCTATTAATTGTGCCCCTTTCACTATTACCATGGACACCTGTAATAGTCTATCATTTAAAAGATATTAACTGGAAAGATGATTTTGATCTATTAGGTATTATATGGTTTATAGTTATAGTACTCTTCTACTCTCTAGTAGCTACCAAGTATCTAACCTACACATTACCTGCCATTATCCCTTGTATAATATGGGCGGCCGTAAAAATTTGTGAATTAGTTACTGACAAAGAAACCGGTGAATTTACTCAATCATTCAAAAAGTTTAATTATTTAATTACCCTACCACTAGGTATTTACTACATGATTTTTACATTTGCTACAGCTTTTGATCAAAGTCTTGATAGTAAACCATTAATCGTTGGTTCCTTTATTATAGTATGTATAATTTTAATCGGTCGATACTACATAACATCATTTTTCAAACTAGCAATATATGCTTTAGTTCCACTAATTACGTTGTACTCGGTTATTACGATTACAGTACCACCAATATTGTTTAATCAGTCTGGTTTACAGTTCAAAGCATTCATCGAAGATACATCAAAACCAATATATGTATATGGCAGTTACTATACTTCCATTGTATATTACATGGACACTACACCTACCCAAGTTTTCGTAGATACAACTGATGATTCTATATGGACTGAAGGCAAAACATTAATGCCTACCATAACTAAAGAAACATTTCTAAAAGATGTATCAAATAATCGTGGTGCCTATGTCATCGTTCCGAAAAAATATGACAAAGACTTTTCTAATGCCTTACCGTATCCAAAGGCAAAATTAGTCAACAAAACAAAACTCGCATCAATTTATAAGCTTCAATAAAAAAAGGCGTACCCATAGGGTACGCCTTTAATATGTCCAGAATTATTTCAATTCTACGGATGCGCCAGCTTCTTCTAATTGAGCTTTTAAAGCTTCAGCAGCTTCAGCAGCTACGCCTTCTTTAACAGGTGCAGGAGCGCCATCAACGATAGCTTTAGCTTCTTTCAAGCCAAGACCAGTTGCTTCACGAACAACTTTGATTACGTTGATTTTAGATGCGCCAGCATCTTTCAAGATTACGTCGAAGGAATCTTTAGCAGCGCCGCCTTCAGCACCACCAGCAGCTGCTACAGCTACAGGAGCTGCTGCAGTTACGCCAAATTCTTCTTCGATTGCTTTTACAAGATCATTAAGTTCAAGGATTGTTGCTTCTTTCAATTCAGCAACGATGTTTTCAATGTTCAATGCCATTTTAGATTTCCTCCATAAATTAGTTTATAGTACCAGCCTCAAGCGGCCAACGAATACTTTGCAAAAAATATTATTCTGCAGGTTTTGCTTCTGCAACAGCTTTGACAGCGTATGCAACATTGCGAACAGGAGCTTGCAATACGGAAAGCAACATGGAAAGCATACCTTCGCGATTTGGAAGAGATGCAATTGCTTTAATGCCTGCAGCGTCCATAACTTCGCCTTCAACAATACCAGCTTTAACTGTTACAACTTCTTTTTCAGTTGCTTTGATGAATTGTTCGATTACACGAGCAGGTGCAACAGCATCATCTTTAGAAGTAGCCAACGCAGTTGGGCCTTCTAAATGCTCAGCGAAACCTTCAAGATTCAATTCGTTTGCAGCGATACGAGTCAAAGTATTTTTGATTACTTTGTATTCAACACCTTCAGCCAACATTTTGCGACGAAGATCAGTTGCTTGCGCAACAGTTAAACCAGAGTAACCAATCAATACAGCACCTTTTGCTTCAGAAAGAGTTTCTTTCATTTGAGCAACGATTGCTTTTTTTGATTCAGTGACAGCCATTAGATTACCTCCTTGTAGATTTTTTTGGTGCTCTATGTACTATCTTAGCGTAAAAACGACCCCATCGCACGCGATGAGGTCGTAACTAGTCCTAGGTTGTTCTAGTGTCAGCCTCAGCGGGCGGATTTTCATCCATTATACATACCAGCCGTCTACAGCTAAGAGACATATTTAATTATTGCTCTTTAGAAACAGTGCTCAATTTGAACACGTTCAAAGGTACACCAGGGCCCATTGTAGCGGACAAGGTTACAGATTTAATGTATTGACCTTTAGCTGCTACAGGTTTAGCCTTGATAATAGTATCAACGATTGTACGGTAGTTGTCAAGTAATTTTTCTTCATCGAAAGATGCTTTACCGATAGAACAAGAGATAATACCTGCTTTATCAGTACGGTATTCGATTTTACCAGCTTTGATTTCGTTTACTGCACGAGCAACGTCTGGAGTTACTGTACCAACTTTAGGGTTTGGCATCAAGCCTTTAGGACCCAAGATTTTACCAAGACGGCCAACTTGACCCATCATGTCTGGTGTAGCAACTACTACGTCGAAGTCGCTCCAACCACCTTGGATTTTAGCTACTAACTCTTCAGAACCTACGAAATCTGCACCAGCTTCTTCAGCTGCCTTAATATTGTCGCCTTTTGCGAATACAAGAACGCGTTTAGTTTTGCCAGTACCATGAGGCAATACTACTGCACCACGAACTTGTTGATCAGCGTATTTAGGGTCGACATTCAAGTTGAAAGCAATTTCAACTGTTTCATCGAAATTTGCAGTTGCAGTTTTCTTAACCAACTCAATTGCTTCTACTGGTTCGTAGAATTTACCAGCTTCAATAAGTTTTACTGCTTCAGCGTATTTCTTACCTACTTTTGCCATTATAATATCCTCCTTATGTGGTCAAACGGGAATTCCCTCCCACCGATTTGCGCCTTATGCGCAAGTCGTACGCTTATTAGTCAACGATTTCAATGCCCATGCTGCGAGCAGTACCTTCCACCATGCGCATACCTTGTTCTACGGTATTAGCATTCAAGTCAGGCATTTTCAATTCAGCAATTTCACGAACTTTATCGCGACCTACTTTTGCTACTTTATCACGGTTAGGTACACCAGAACCTTTTGGAATACCTGCAGCTTTTTTCAACAATACTGCAGCTGGTGGAGTCTTAGTGATGAAGTCGAAGCTACGATCTTCATATACATTAATAACTACTGGAATAATTAAGCCAGCTTGTTTAGCAGTGCGTTCGTTGAATTCTTTTGTGAAAGCAACGATATTAACACCTGCTTGACCTAGTGCAGGACCAACTGGTGGTGCTGGAGTAGCTTTAGCGGCTTCAATTTGTAGTTTTACTTGTTTAACTAATTTCTTAGCCATGGGTAATTAAACCTCCTATGCTTATACTGTGGTGGTAACGGATATACATCCTCCCACTGGCAACCAAAATCGATTGCTCTTTTTAGAGTTATATTTATATATTAAAGAGCTTTCTCAACTTGAGAGAACTCTACCTCTACCTCGGTATCTCGATTGAACATTTCCACACTAAGTTTCAATGTTCCTTTTTCAGGGTTAAGTTCGGTAATAACACCTAGTTTATCTTCAAAGGCACCGGACGTAATGCGAACCGTTTCACCAACTTCTACATCAACGTTAATGGTTGGTTTCTTATCCAAGCCCTGAGACTTAAGTATATGTTCTACTTCGGAATCAGAAAGTGGAACTGGTTTTGTAGCAGAGCCAACGAAACCTGTTACACCTGGCGTGTTGCGTACAACATACCAAGAACGGTCATTAACTTCCATTTCCACCAATACATACCCAGGAAATATCTTGCGTTTTACTACTTTTTTAACCCCATCTTTTTCATCTATTTCGTCTTCAAGAGGCACCAAAATTCGGCTGATCACATCTTGTAGCCCCATAGATTGAACTTTAAGTTCAAGAGTGGTTTTTACTTTATTTTCGTAGCCTGAATAGGTATGAATTACATACCACTTCTTATCTGCTTCCATGTAATGGCCCCCTTATCCAACAAAGTGCAACAACGTATTAAAAAGTTGGGCAAAGAGTCCATCAAGCACAGAAATAATCAAAGCGATGAATATAGTCACTAAGAATACTACAATTGTGTAATTGATAAGCTCTTTTTTTGTTGGCCAGACTACTTTTTTTAGTTCAGCTTTCACACCGCGGAAGAATTTTCCAAATCCACCACGCTGCTGCACTGCTGAGTTAGACTTTGCCATTGTGTTTCACATCCTCAAATCAACAGGTAATGAATGATAAGAATTATTTTGTTTCACGGTGTAATGTATGTTTACCGCAGAATTTGCAATATTTCATCATTTCAATACGATCAGGATTGTTCTTTTTATTCTTGTTCGTTTGATAGTTGCGTTGTTTGCAATCTGTGCAAGCTAAAGTAATGGCATTACGCATCCGGATACACCTCGCTTTATATTTACTAAATCTGTCTCTTGTACTCGAAAACGCTCGACTACATACTAAAAAACTATATCATACGTAGCAAGCGATGTCAAGAAATTAAGCAACTCAAAAAAGCCAGGCACGTATGCCTGACATGGATAGTATAACAGACAATGGCGCCCTTTGTCTACCCAAAGAACGCCATGTCATATTAGCTTATAGTTAGCTTATATGTCTATATATTATATTTAATAT
>CAJZEE010000029.1 GCA_915066865.1 uncultured Veillonella sp. | reverse complement strand
GCTAATATATTGGGATATAATAATATTCTAAATTTTTACGGATTTTTATAACACTATTAATTAATAAAATAGGTTAATAGAAATCTTATACATAGGCTTTGTAAAAGTCAATAAATTGCTGCGCTACCGGGGAAAGTGCATGTCCTTTAAGTGTGATAAAGGCTTTCTTAAAATCCCCCGAGAATTCTGGCAATTTGATGCGAGCCATTTTGCGATGATTAATAAGTTCCTTAGCGTCCATTGGGACTAAAGAAACTGTACGACCAGAAGAGGCCCACTCAATAGCTGAGCTTTTTGTGGTGGTGATAGCTACCGCATTAAGTTGATCCATATCTGTTAAGCTAGATTGCATAATCATTCGGACAGAGCCACCAGAAAGGGAAAGGGGACATTTTTTTATGTCTTCCCACGTGATGGTATCATGCTCACGATCTGTCCAGAATACATCACGGCGGAAAATAGCGTATAAATGCTCTTCTTGGGTAAGCAGGATATCGAATTTATCAATATCTACCATTTGAATATTGGCGATACCTAATTCGGCGCTACCGTTGATGAGTTGGGTCACTACATTTGTCATAAGTCCTTCATAAATTTCAAAATGGACAGATGGATATTTCATGGAAAAAGCTGGTAAATATTGCTGTACGATGGGCGTTGAACGAGATGCAGATGTCGCAATGCGTAAAGTACCTTCAATGCGTGAATTCAATTGTTGTACAGCATTATATGTAGATTCTTCAATAGAGCAGAGTTGTTGTGCTTTTTCATAGAAGATTTTACCAGCATCTGTTAATTGCAAGTTTGATCCTCGTTGGCCGCGTTTAATGTTGATTAATTGAGCCCCAAATTCAGCCTCTAAATATTTCAACTGCTTACTTAACGCTGGTTGTGTAATATGAAGAATCTCTGCGGCCTGTGTCATATTGCCCGTTTGAACAAGGGTAATAAAATTGTGGTAGTAAGATGTATCCATAGAATCTCCCTATTATACACATAATATGATAAATAAAAATTATAACGAACTAAGTAACGGTCATTTCACATTTAATAAAATGCTATATATACTAAATTCAACAAGGTAATAGAAAGTAAATTAAGTTTTAAATTATCTTTCTATACTTATCATAAATTTTGATATAATAGCAAGAATTAAGAAAGTAGGTACTACTATGGGCGTGGTAAAAAGAACCTTAGGTCAAGCAATTCGTAATTGGGAAGCACGTAGATTAATGACGGCTCGTAATAAAATTAGCCGGAAAAAACAATTAGAACGAGTATGGCCTTATCCTATGACTAAGGAAAAACGTCGTGAACTCGGTCAAGGTATAGCCGGTTTAGTTAATAACGGCAATTAAAAGTTTGGAACCTACTAACTAGATTATTTATCTAGTGGTAGTACCACCTCAATAGAATCTAATACATTACAAGTAGCAGCTCCATGACTTATGTCTTGGAGCTCTTTTTGTATGCGCTCTACATCCGTAGGTGGTATTAGGATTGTTATGTCTACATATTCACCAAAGCTTGCTTCATAGTGTAATTTTTCATCCTGTACATATCTTTCTACTGCTCCATACAGTGAATAGTCAATCTTTGCTTGTAGCCGAGTTCGTGTTGTATGTAGTTCTTTAGGCGCAAGACGTAAGGTTTCCGCAACGGAGTGTGAATAGGCCCGAATCAAGCCACCAGCGCCCAATTTAATGCCTCCAAAATAACGTGTTACGACGACGGACACATTGGTAATACCAGTCTTTTTGAGTACTTCTAGCATTGGTTTACCTGCTGTGCCTGATGGTTCTCCATTATCGGAAGATCGTTGTTGTTCTTGCTGTGGGCCTAATGCATAGGCTGTGCAGTTATGGCGCGCATCCCAGAATTCTTTATTGATGCGGCTTATAAAGGTTTGGGCTTCCTCTTCAGTCTTGCAAGGATATACTGTTGTTATAAACCGTGATTTTTCAACAACATATTCATGGCGAAATTCCTTTGCTACCGAAGTAAATTCCACTGTAGGGCTTACTGATTCAGACATATATTCACCTCCTTTGGAATCAAAGTTTATGTTTATTCATCATCACTTTATTATAATCTATTTATGAAGGCTATGTATAGGTAAAAGCGGTTAATTCCCTTATAAAAAAGAAATAGCCTCTATATTTAGTAGGATATTGACGTAATGAGAATTTATGTTATTATTAAATGTAGATATATGAGTAATTACTCATGTAATATGTTCATATATTGAAGTTTTAAAATATATTGAAACATTCTTAGTGAACTTGTTTATGGCTATTTTATTTACAATAGGATATATAGCTTTTTATAGATAGATGTTTAGACATATATTTAAGTACATAAATACAAAATATAGTACGAATTTGTAATAATATAGTAAGTTGTAAGATAAGATATATCTACAGAGTAGAAAGGCCTGTGAATATGAGTGTAAAAAAACAAGAATTTGATATTACAGGTATGCACTGTGCAGCCTGTGTAAAACGTGTTGAAAATGTTGTTTCTAAAGTTGATGGCGTAGAATCTGTTAAGGTTAACCTCTTAACTCGAAAGGGGAGCGTTGAATATAAAGACGGGGCTACTGTAGACTCACAACAGATTATCGATGCCATTACGAATATCGGCTTTGGTGCTGCCGAAGCAGACGAAACAAAGCAAGAAATAGAAAAGGTTAACTTAAAGCCTCATATTACACGCCTTATTATTGCCGCTTGTATGGCCGTACCGATGATGATTAATATGACCTTACATCGATTTGGTATTCAGGCATTGCCTGTATGGGTAGAGTTTGTTCTTGCTACTATTGCTCAGTTCGGTCCTGGTCTCATGTTCTATAAGAGTGCCTGGAGTGCAGTGAAAAATGGAGCACTTACGATGGATGTGCTCGTAGTAATGGGCACGACGGTAGCCTATCTATTCAGTATTTATAACTGGCAATTTCACCCTGAATTAGGCCCTCATGGAATATATTTTGAAACCTCTGCGTGGCTCATTACATTTATCCTTCTTGGTAAGCTATTAGAAGAAATTGCGAAGGGGCGTACCTCTGAAGCACTTCAAAAATTGATTGCCTTACAACCCGCAACAGCTCATGTGTTGCGTGATGGAGAATTTATTGATATCCCTACATCTAAGGTGGTAACTGGTGATATTTTACAAGTTCGTGCAGGCGAAAAGATCCCTGTTGATGGCACGATTACTGAGGGATATTCCACAGTAGATGAGGCTATGCTGACTGGTGAAAGCTTACCGGTGGAAAAACAAGTTGGTTCTGAAGTTATTGGTGCTACTATAAACCTAAGTGGTGCTTTTACCATGGAAGCAAAGCGTATTGGTTCCGATACGATGTTGTCTCAAATCATCAAGGTTGTAGAAGAGGCACAAACCTCCAAGGCTAGTATTCAACGTATTGCAGATATCGTGGCTCAATATTTCGTACCGACCGTTATTGGCCTTGCTGTTTTGACAGGCCTCGTATGGTACTTCATTATGGGAGATTCTATTAATGTAGCGCTCATCAATGCAACAGCAGTTCTTGTTATCGCATGTCCTTGTGCGCTTGGCCTTGCTACACCAACATCTATCATGGTTGGGTCTGGCCTTGGTGCGGAACACGGTGTGCTCATCAAGAGTGCAGAATATCTTGAAAAGGCTGGTAAACTCGATGCCATTGTTATGGATAAAACCGGTACCCTTACACAGGGTGTATTGGATGTGACGGCTTTTAAAAATTATAATGGTGATGAAAGTACTAATATGTCTATTATGATGGCCCTTGAAAGTGGTACATCTCATCCGATTGCAAAGGCCATGGTTTACTATGGTGAAGATCATGGCTATAAAGGTAAAGCTGTTGAACTTGAAAGTTTTGCTGATGTACCAGGTAAAGGGTTACAAGGTGCATACCAAGGCGTATCCGTACAACTTGGGCACAGTCGTTGGATGAATGAACTAGGTTATGATTTAACTGCGGTTCAAGAAGATATTTTACAATTTGAAGAACAAGGTGCTTCTGTATCTGTTCTAGCTGTAGATGGAGTTGTTAGTGCTTTGTGGGCTGTAGAAGACGAATTACGTCCAGAAACTATTGAGGTTGTAAAAGAGTTACATGCTCAAGGTATTGATGTATGGATGCTTACTGGTGATAATCGTCGAACTGCTCAATATATTGCTAAACAAGCGGGTATCTCTCATGTTATAGCTGAAGTATTGCCTCAAGACAAGGCTAGCAAGGTAAAAGAATTGCAAGATAAAGGTCTTGTAGTGGGGATGGTTGGTGACGGTATCAATGATGCTCCTGCTCTTGTTACGGCAGATATTGGCTTTGCTATTGGCAGTGGTACAGATATTGCGGTAGAAGCAGCCGATATCGTCCTCGTACGTAATGATTTGCATACACTGGTACAAGCTGTACGACTCAGTCGTAAAACAATGACAAACATTAAGCAAAACCTATTCTGGGCATTGATCTTTAACTGTATTGGCATTCCTTTGGCCGCTATCGGTGCGTTAAACCCTATGATTGCTGGCACGGCGATGGCATTTAGCTCTGTTACAGTTGTAAGTAATTCACTTCGTTTGAAACGAGCTAAAATTTAAGATTATACATATAATTGAATACTATAAAGCACCTATACAGAGGTATAGGTGCTTTATTATATCTACAGACATATAGTTAAGTATATATTTATATCTTGTATTGAGACGTGAAATGGATATTTAATTCCTACGATAATGGTGTTTTTAGACGGCTTATGATTTGTTATACTGAATATAGTGATTGATTTAAAAGAGAGGTTCATGATTATGAAATTAAGTACTCGAGACATTGTCTATATTGGTTTTATTGCCGCGTTATGTGCAGTGGCTACTACAATTCGCATTGAAATACCAGGTGGCGCTATGGTTCATTTAGGATCTGCTGCACTCTTTACAACATCTATCCTCTTTGGTGGATTATATGGCGGCTTAGGTGCGGCAATTGGATCTGCACTATTTGATCTCTTTGGTGGTCATACGCAGTATATCGTATTCTCTTTCTTTATTAAAGGCATTGCAGGACTTATCGTAGGTGGTATGACTGCAGGCTATTTGCCACCCTCTATTACAAAACCAACGGCATCCTTTGGTCGTATTTTAGTAGCCCTTATTATTGGTGCTATTTGGACAGCGTTAGGCTATTTCCTTGCGTGGTGGTTTGTTCTTGAAAGTGCGGTCGTTGCGGCTAGCAAAATTCAATACTCCTTGATTACAAGTGCCGCAGGCATTGTAGTAGCAATTATATTAACACCTAAATTACAAACGATAGTACGCAGATTGTTTACTAAAAATTAATTTATATAATGTTTTAAGCAGATAATGGTAAAATATCCATAATAATCTAATATATTTATAATGACCTAATACACTTATATATTACTGCCTTTTCAATACATACAAAAGCCTTTAGATGCTAAATTAGTTTAGCGTCTAAAGGCTTTTGTGTTAGGTTATTAATTTAGACTAGTGTTTGTATTAGCTATTAAGCTATTAGAAATTACACAAGTCATTTAGGTTTTCTGCCATTGTAGGATGTGTGAAGATTTGATTTTTGAAATATGTATATGGAATGTTATTATCCATAGCCATTTTAATTAAGTTAATCAATTCTTCTGCGCCTTGGGAGTAGAGTGTAGCACCGAGGATTAAATCGTTTTCTGCATCTACAACGATTTTAAAAGCACCTTTTAAATAGTCGTTTACGTGGGCTCTTGGCATGGTAGCTACGAGCATTTCCTTGGTTTTAATCGTATATCCTTGGTTGATTGCATCTTCTTCTGTAAGACCTACACGAGAAAGTGGAGGTGTTAGGAAGGTAGTATAAGGAATATTTTTACGATCTTTTAAGGTATACTGGCTGTTACCTGTAAGTGCGCCAAATACGATACGGAAGTCATCAAGAGATACATATGTGAATTGAGGTCCACCGTTTACATCACCGACTGCGTATACACCAGGAACGGAGCTTTCACAAGTATCATTAACTACAATGGCACCGCGTTCGTTAGTAACGATGTCCGTATGTTCTAAACCGATATTAGCTGTATTGGCTTTGCGCCCTGTAGCGTATAGAACAGCATCAAATGTATAGTTTTGATTATTAGCTTTGATAACTGGTTTGTTGTCATCATTGGATACAGAGTCTAATGTTACATTATTAAGAATGGTAATGCCTTGTTCAGTTAAGTACTCAGTAGCTAGCTCTTGAACGATAGGTTCTTCACGTTTTAAGATGCTTGATTCGATGTTGAATACGGTTACCTTAGCACCAAGTTTTGCATATAGACTTGCAAATTCAAGACCGATAGGACCAGCGCCGATAACTCCTAATGTACTAGGTTGAGTAGGTAATTGTTGAATTTCTGTACTATTATAGAAACCTGTAGCTGTATCAATGCCAGAAATATTAGGTTTAATCGCTACAGCACCAGTGTTTATAACGATAGTGTCAGCAGATAATATAATCTTATCCTTGCCAGCGGTAACAGCGATTTCTTTATTGCTAATAAATGCACCATGCCCAGTATAGACATCGACATGTTCATTTGTATCTAACATACCGAAGTTTTTATTGCGTAAGCGAGATGTAACAACCTCACGTTGATTTAATACTTGATCGTATGATAAGCCTTTTGATGCGGCAATGATCATAGTCTTAGTAGGGATACATGCGATATTAATACATGTACCACCGTACATTAGAGGATTTTCTTCAATCATGGCTACGGATTTGCCCATAGAGCCAAATTTTGCGGCTAAGGTTTTACCAGCCTTGCCGAAACCTAAGACGATAATGTCATATTGTTTGGTATTCATATAATACCTCCTGTTTTTTATATTGAAAATATTAGATATTGATATTATAGCATATTATTATAGATATAAAAGTAGAAATTAGAATTAACTATCATTGATTATGAATTAAATTTGTCTAGAATGATTATGTTAAGGTAGTCAATTAGTTTATGATTTTGGTTCAAGGGGATGAGATAGCTTGTATAACTGTGATTTATATGTATTATAGTAATGAATTAAGTGTGTTAAGTATTTCTACTTGACACATCTTTTTTTATAATGTACCATATGTAAAGTAATATGACTTGACAGTGATGGAGGTGGCGAAATGGAAGAACGAGTACTCATAAGTTTGCTCTTAGATTTCTATGGGCCATTGTTGACGGACAAGCAACGCATGTCCTTACAACTTCACCACGAAGATGATATGTCCCTTGGCGAGATTGCTGAGGAATTAGGCGTATCACGACAGGCTGTACACGATAACTTACAGCGTGCTCGACACATTTTAAATGATTACGAATCAAAATTGCACTTGGTGGCACAATATGAACAACGGGAAGGCTTGCTTTCACAGTTGAAAGCAACATTGCCTAAAGAGGTGTTGTCCGAAACTAAGGTGCAACAAGTATTGGCGCAAATGGAGGGATATTATGGCATTTGATAGCTTGTCAGAAAAACTGCAAGAAGCCTTTCAATCCTTAAAGGGGAAGGGCAAAATTACAGAAGATGATGTCAATCTTGCGTTGCGTCAGGTACGTACGGCTCTATTAGAAGCGGACGTTAATTTTATGGTAGCGAAGGACTTTGTTAAGTCCATTAAGGAAAAGGCCCTCGGTGAAGAGGTGTTCGGTTCCTTGAATCCAGCTCAAACGGTTATTAAAATCGTAAATGATGAGTTAACGGCTCTCTTAGGTGGTACACAAAGTCGTATCATGATTTCTAGCAAGCCACCAACAATTATTATGCTCGTTGGTTTGCAAGGTGCTGGTAAAACCACAACAGCTGGTAAACTAGCTGTATACTTACGCAAACAAGGTAAACGTCCGATGCTTGTCGCTGCCGACGTATATCGTCCAGCTGCGATTACTCAGTTGCAAGTTGTAGGTAAGCAAATTGATATTCCAGTATTTTCGGATGAAACACCTGGTGCAAATCCAGTAGATATTGCGCGTCGTGCCGTAGAGCAAAGCACGCATATGTTGAAAGATGTTGTTATTATCGATACAGCAGGTCGTTTGGCAATTGATGAAGTCCTCATGGATGAGTTGTCCAATATCAAAGCTGCTGTTCGACCTCATGAAATTCTACTCGTTGTAGATTCTATGATCGGTCAAGATGCGGTAACAACAGCGCAAACATTTAATGAAAAATTAGGTGTTGATGGTGTTATCCTTACTAAACTTGATGGTGATGCGCGCGGTGGTGCTGCATTATCTATCAAAGCTGTAACAGGCTTGCCAATCAAGTTCACTGGTGTGAGCGAAAAAATGGATGGTTTCGATGTATTCTATCCAGATCGCATGGCTTCTCGTATCCTAGATTTGGGCGACTTTAAAACGTTGATTGAAAATGTTCAAGGTGCCATCGATGAAGAAGAAGCTCGTGAAATGGCAAAGAAAATGGCTAAAAACAATTTCACTTTGGATGACTTCTTAAAACAGATGAACCAGGTGAGAAAGTTAGGGCCATTACAAAATATTATTGGCATGTTGCCAGGTATGGGGCAAATTAAGGACCAATTAAAGGACCTTGATTTGAATAGTAAAGAGGTGCGTCGTATTGAGGCTATCATTACATCCATGACGGCGGCAGAGCGAGAAAATCCAAGTATTCTTAATGGTTCTCGCCGCAAGCGTATTGCATTAGGTTCTGGTACACAGGTTCAAGATGTAAATCGCTTGTTGAAACAATTTGAAGAAGCGCGGAAGATGATGAAGCGCATGCAAGGTTTACGTGGCGGTAAGGGCGGCTTCCCTGGAATGCCTAAATTACCGTTTATGTAATACATGGGCAGGGGCGCTGAACTTGTCCATTTACATCAGTATAAGGAGGTGAATTTCACAATGTTAAAAATTCGTTTGACTCGTTTAGGTGCTAAAAAAGCTCCTTTCTACCGTATTGTAGTTGCTGACGCACGTGCTCCACGTGAAGGTCGTCCTGTTGACACAATTGGTCAATATGATGCTACTAAACAACCAGCTATCGTTAATGTAGACGAAGAAAAAGCTTTGGCTTGGTTAGCTAAAGGTGCTCAGCCTACTGACACTGTTCGCTCCTTGTTCAAAAAACAAGGCGTTATGCAAAAATTTGCAGACGCTAAAAAGTAATTAATAGAGAGGCATACTGTGATGATAGAATTAATTTCATTAATTGCGAAATCATTAGTGAAGCAGCCTGATGCCGTTTCTGTTACCATGGTCCAAAAGGGGAATGTTGAAGTTTACGAACTTCATGTAGCCCCAGAGGATATGGGCAAAGTCATCGGAAAGCAAGGTAGAATTGCAAAAGCGATTCGATCTGTGGTGAAAGCGGCGGCTATTAAAGAGAACAAAAAGATATCTGTTGATATTGTCTAAAAGGGAGTATTCCAATGGAAGAAATGACATTACGTGTCCCTGTAGCAGTAAAAGCAAAAGTAACAGACGACTTGAAAGCGAAAATTGTATCCGATCTTGAAACTCGCCTTGATATGGTAAATAAAGATTTGGAAGCAATTGAGTTTCAAGCCCAACGTATTTTAGCTGATGCAGCTAAAGTTGATGCTACAAGTCTTACTGCTATTCGTCAACAAATCGACGAAGAAAAAAATAAACGCTTGGCTTTCAAAGAAGAAGTAACAGCTAAATTGAAGGATGCTAAGGAGTTGTCTTTAGGAACTGAAATTCCTCAAGGTACATTAGAGCAAACAGTTACCGTTAAAATCGGAGATAATTTGGATGCCTTGATGGGCGCTGAAATCCTATTAGAAGACGGTAAGATCGTTGCGTTTCGTCAATAATGAAGCATAACGATTTCATCACAATAGGTGTTATCATCGCCCCGCACGGTGTGCGGGGTGATCTTCGTATTATGCCTCAAACCGATTTTCCAGAACGGTTTATGCATATGGATGCCTGTTACATCGATGGTAAAGAATACCACGTTGCATCCGCACGATTTCACAAGCAATTTGTTTTAGCATCTTTTAAGGAAATTCCTAATCGCAATACGGCTGAACTATTCACTAAGAAAGCAATTCAAGTTCGTCGTGAAGATTTAGTGGAATTGCCAGAAGGTCGTTACTATATTTTTGATATCATTGGTCTTGAGGTACAAGATACTATGGGTAACGTGCTTGGCACAGTTACTGATGTATTACAACCAGGTGCTAATGATGTCTATGTGGTCTCCAAAGATGGGGAACCAGATCAATTATTTGCAGCCATTGAAGAGGTCGTTAAAGACATCAATGTGAAAAATAAATTGATGATCGTAGATCCGCCTGAATGGATATAATCATTTGGGCGGTTTTGTTTTATCTACATATAGGTATATTATCGTAAAAGTTATATAATATAGCTATATATAGATAATACTAATGAGTTAATGTGAGTTAATAAGTACAGGGGACGGTATATGCGTATTGATATTGTATCTTTATTTCCAGAGTTTTTTGATGCGTTTTTTAATCATTCCATCATAAAACGAGCTATCGAGGCAAAACGTCTATCTGTAGATGTAACGAATCCTCGAGATTTTAGCCATAATAAGCATGGTCAAGTAGATGATACACCATATGGTGGTGGGGCTGGTATGCTCATGATGGCACCTCCTATTTTTGAAGCTGTAGAATCCGTTATTGCTCAATATGATAGTGATATTAATGATACTTATACCACAGATGAGATGTGTGATGAAATGAGTCTTATTGGTAATCCTAATGAAAGTATACGACGTCGTATTATCTTTATGGGACCTACAGGACAGCCTTTCACACAGGAGAAGGCTCGTGAATTGGCTAGCTATGATCAAGTGGTCCTTATTTGTGGTCATTATGAAGGTGTAGATTATCGCGTAGAGAAACATCTTGTAGATGAAACGATTTCTATTGGTGATTATGTATTGACCGGTGGTGAGTTGCCAGCTATGGTAGTTACTGATGCAGTGGCTCGCATGATACCTGGTGTATTAGGTGCGGCTAGTGGGGCACAAGAGGATTCTTTTTATGAGTCACTTTTAGAATGCCCACAATATACAAAACCACCAGAATTTAGAGGTTGGACTGTTCCAGATGTATTGCGTAGTGGTCATCATAAAAATATTGCCGCATGGCGTCAAAAGGAAGCACTAAAAAGAACACGATTATTACGGCCTGACTTATTAGAACGACCATTAACAAAAGAGGAAGTTAAACTGTTAAAAGAAATTGTTGCAGAAGAGTCTAGGCTATGAAATTTAAGTGTTATGATGTTGTAGAGATTCAGGGAAAACGATATGTAGTCGGGGAGGTCATTTCTTATCAAGAGTTTATCGTTGATAAAACAATACGTTATGACCTTAATGATGAAAATTATAAAAAAGAACTGGGTGTTTCCAAAGGAGCTCAGTCTTGGACCGAATATGGTCTTATGCCCGTTAATGGGACGGATAAAAAATGGCTTACCATTGTAAACGGTGAAAAAGAATATTGCACTTTTTCTGAAACAGTTTTACGTTCAACCCCTCCTGCAGGATATAGATTACATGATAAAGGTATAGAACGTGTCGTAGCTGTGGAGGGACAATCGAAGGCTAGAAGTGGCGACGAAGCAGATTATAAAGAATATAGATCAATTAAAAAGGATAAAACCTATGTATTCTTTATTGAGGACTGGCATGGTGGTTTGACGGATCAGGCTCAAGGTGAACGGATTCGTTTGTCCGATGTACATCGACGGCGAGATCAGGCTGCTCAAGCAGTGAGTAAAAAGATTCGTAATGCAGCGAGGAGAAAAGAATGGACACGATTGGGTCTGAGTTGGGGAATCATTTTATTCTTTTTTGGATATTTGTTTATAGGAGATATGTCTTGGCATGAATTGCGTGATGAAGTAGGATTCCCATATACCATGGAAGAGCGCATTAAAGATTCCTATTATTATGAACCGCAAGGTACAAAAGACGGTTTGATGGTATATACGTCAAAGCAAGATCCAAATGCAACGGCTATCGATCTTATCGATGCTGTGTATGGCAAGGTTTATACCATTAAACAAGATACTAAGTCCCCTGAGCAGTGGATTGTCATTTATACGACTAAAGATGTATCTGTTATTAGTGTGGTTAATGGCACTACGTATGTTGAAGTGGGGCAATTAAAAAACTTGTCAGATTCGGAGGATAGGCGTATAGCGACTATTAGAAATGACAGTGAAATATTGTTACGATATGCGTATATGGTGGAGTTAAAGAATAAGCAGGGTCGTAAGACGTTATCAAATATAATAAAAGATTGATATAGTATTGATTTCAGTTATGAAATCAAACGAAGGAATATTATATGTATGAACCAAGTAAGAATACTGTTTACATAGCCATAGCCTTTACATCTATAGCAGCTCTAGTAGGCGCTTATTCGTATTGGGACGATGTTAGCTATGCTCTATGTGATGTGGTCAAACCAGAATTAAATAATGGTGAAGTACGGCTCGTTGATGATGAAGGTAAAAGCTATACCTTGATTAATCACGGTGATGGAAAAGAAACTGCGCTCTATGATGATGCAGAAAAATCTGTTACCTTTCATCGTGATGAGAAAGGCAATATTATATGGGATGCAGGCTTAGCCAGTTTGATTCCAACTTTGGCGGTAGGTTACTATGCGTTCCATGGCTTTTCAGCTCCAACGGCATATATGGATGCACCCAGTATGACCTATCGTGCTACATCGCCACTTACATCTTTTGATGCAAATACAGGCGCTAGCAAATCTAATAGTGCAAGAGTGGCTAGGACTATTAATGAGATGACTAGAAATCGTTACAATACTAAAACGAGTAGTCGGGCACATAGAATTGGTGAAAAGTATGGCTTTGGTAGTGTAGGGGCTCGAACTTCGAGCGGTGCCTCTTAATGAAAGGATGAATAATGAAATCCTATATTGATGAGCTTGATAGAAATATATTTAATTTCGTGGAATATGAAGGCTATGATGACCGGTATCCTTCATTATCTATGCAGGCCTTTTCAGCTGATTTTTACGATGAAATTCGCCATGCGTCTCGTAGACTATTTCAAATTTTTTGTAAAGCCGCAAAAGTATTTCAAATGGCACCAGATGACTTTGCTCGAAATATGGATATGCCAGAAAATTTAATCCCATATCTACATAAGTCGAATGCCTTAGGGTTACCGACTTGGTTATCTCGCTTTGATTTTGTTCTTGATGTAAATGGCAATTTACGCATGGTAGAACTTAATGCTGATACGCCATGTTTTCTTATTGAAAGCTATTATGCCAATGAAATTGCAGCTAACTATGTAGGACGAAAACATCCTAATATAGAATGCCGCAAAGAATTACATACATTTTTAAAGCGCATGTATGATGCTGTTTTATCTGCTAAGTATGGTAGAAACCAATATGAATCTATGCGGGCAAATAGAGAGAGCCTACCTAAGAATCCCTTTGTATTCTCTTGTTTTCATGATTATTTTGAAGACTACGGTACAACACAATTCCTTATGAAGGAATTAAAAACAGCCTGTCCTGAGGCAGACACGCGCTTCATATCCTTTTATGATATGAAGATTGATGATGAGGGCATTCCTTTAGAAGATGGTAGTCATGCGACTCTATTATATCGATTGCATCCCATGGAACTTTTGATTGATGAACAAACACCAGATAATGAACCTTTGGGTGAGATGTTTTTAGATCTTTACGAGGAGAATAGATTTGCTCTTTTTAATCCGCCAGAGGCAATTATTTTACAAAACAAATCATTTATGTCCTTAGTATATGCATTGTATTTAACAGAACAATTTTTTACGAAACCAGATCGAGATATCATCGAGCGTTATTTGGCACCATCCTATTTTGAAAATGATTTTTCCTTTCTTGATGATGGCCTTTATATTCAAAAGGAGATTTGGGGCCGTGAAGGACGACATGTACAAGTTGTTCAAAAGCGTGGTGATATATCTGAGCTTTACATGGAAAAGTTAGTTGATAACTATGACGATATTGTTTGTCGCGATAGTAAAAAGGTTATGTATCAAGACTTTATACAGCAGAAACGTTTTACTCATACAGTTGATTGTGGAGTGAAAGATGGATTTTTAACCTTATCCTGTTTTATGCTTGGTGATCAAGCTTCTGCGGTAGGATGCCGTTTTTCTCCGGAAGAGATAGCTGGTACAGAAGCATACTTTGTACCATTACTAATAGAGTAAGTGAAATACTATGGAATTTGTGGCTATATAGTATGTTAAACGAATGATAATAGGTTTACTTCGCAGCAGTTGTGGTTATGTCTATTTTAGCGAGGGTGCGTATGGAGTTTAATTGTTATGATGTCTTAGAGGTTCATGGCAGCCGCTATGTAATCACTGAGAAAATTAAATACATAGAGATTATTCCAAAAGCAGATAAGGAACAATCCTATAGGGGCCAGCCGTCTATGACAAAATCACCAGGTGATTATTGGCATGAATATGGACTAGAGGCTGTTGAGGGAATCGATAAAATATGGTTAACCATTGAGTACAATGATAATGAATGGTGTACCGTATCTAGAACATCCTTTCATACACGGCCGGGGAAAGATTTTACATTACATCAAATCGGCTTAGAAAAGGTTGTCGATGTGGATGGTGAAAGTGGTGCCTCCGTAGGGGACCGCGCAGGATATAGAGAATATCAGCTACCTTGTGAAGGTGGTGCTAGTGTATTCTTTGAAGAAGAGTGGTTTGAAGGTAAAAAAATGTTTGCCGAAGGATCACGAGTACCCTTGGTGAACATTCGTCTTTGTAATGATGCAGCCGCTCAAGCTATTAAGCAAAAGATGCGTAACAAATCAATGAAAAAGAGGTTTGGATCTATTGCTGTTGGTGTGGGGTATGGTGTACTATTTTTACTATTTCTATTTTGGTCGGACAATGATTTGTCTTGGCATAGTATACGCGCTATGTTTGGAGTGCCTTACACGGCAAAAGAACATATGCATGACACATCTGCATATTATACAAAAACAGATTCGGATAACGACTATGTATACACGTCTACACTAGATCCTGTTAGTACCGCATTAGACTTGATTGATTCTGTGAATGGTGATATTAAGAATGAGCGGGATAACTTAGAAGAGGGACATGAAGTTATTGTATTTTATTCTGGGGACTTGGTGTATCTCATCACTAATACGGATGGACAAACTAGGGTTAAGGTATGTGAACAATCAAAATTAACACAAGAGGATTGGAAAATTATTGATCGTACATTAATCAGCTCTCATATACTCGATAACTATGCGACCATGGTTCGACTAGGGGATAATACGGGACGCGAACGATTGTATCCTACCAGCAACTCTAACAACACATCCAATACAAAATTATATTATTAGGAGGCTTATTATGATTTATATACCAGATGTATTATTGACAATTTTTTATGCTTGTTTTGGCATTATGCTGATGTTGACAGCGAACACGGTTATCGATTTCTTCGTGCCTGGAAAATTTAGTGAAGAAATTAAGCGTGGTAACTGTGCTGTGGCGTGGCTTTCAGCGGGATCATTTATCGGTATCGGTGAAATTTTGCGCGCTGTTATCATGTCACCAGCCGTGACTACGGCTGATACGTCCTTGTTACATGGTATCGTAGCCAGTGTTATATATGCTGTGCTTGGTATTATATTATTTGTGATAGGCTATATGTTTATCAATATTTGGCATCGTAAATATAAATTATCCGAAGAAATTATGCGTGGTAATACAGCGGCTGGTATTCTTGTATTTGGCATTTTCGTTGGTCTTGCTCTTGTTATTAGCGGTGCTGTGCACTAAGGGAGCGTTTTATGTATAAGCCAAGTAAGAAAACCATATACCTTACAGGTGCTTTCGCCGCAGTTGCTGGTCTTGTAGGTGTATATTCCTACTGGAATGATATCTCCTATGCTGTGTGCGACAAGGTTTATCCAGAGGCAAATGAGGGGGAGGTTCGATTAAAGGATAGTCAAGGTAATCGGTATTCTCTTTTAAACCATGGCGATGGAAAAGAAACAGCCTTGTATGACGATAATCGTTCAGTTACCTTTCACCGTGATAATGGTGGAAACTTAGTGTGGGATGCTGGTTTGGCAAGTTTGTTACCAACTATTGCAGCTGGGTATTATATGTTTCATGGGTTTAATCCTCCTACGGCACGTATGGATGGACGAACTATGACGTATCGCATAGCAGCACCATTACAAACGTATGAGGAGCCCTATGTATATACCGCATCAGGGTCGAATGTACATAGCACTATGGGGCGGAGCCTTTATAGAAGTTATGAACGCAATAGAAGCAAAAAGGCGTCTTCCATAGGACAGAAATCTGGATTTGGTAGTGCTGGTGCACGGTCTAGTGCTTCGTAATGGATATGATGGCAATGTATGTTAATGAAGATTAGTTTAGAATTTAGGAGATATAGTATTGGCTAATTTATATATCGGACTTGTTCATTATCCTATTATGAATAAACATAAAGAGGTCATTACGACGGCTATTACAAATTATGATATACATGATATTGCACGAGCATCTATTACCTATGATGTGTCTAAATATTTTGTCATTCATAATATTCCAGCTCAACGTGAGTTGGTAAGTACGATTATGGAACATTGGAAATCTGGATTTGGCTCTACTTATAATCCTGATCGCAAGGATGCTTTCACAGGTGTGGAATTGGTAAATTCAATTGCGGTAGCGGTGCGAACAATTGAAGATATAGAAGGTATAAAACCTATAGTAGCTACAACAGATGCTCGCACCTATGATAATACGATTTCCTATGCACTGATGCGTGAACACCTTGAAAATGAGGGGCGCCCTGTGTTAGTATTATTTGGTACCGGTTATGGTATGACAAAAGAAACGATGGAAAGCTTTGACTATATTTTAGAACCTATATATGGCCATGGTGAATACAATCATTTATCCGTGCGTAGTGCCGTATCAATCATCTTAGATCGGCTGCGGGGCGAAGCATGGTGGAATAAATAGGAGGCGTCTATGTCAGGACATTCTAAATGGGCAAATATTAAACATAAAAAAGGTAAAACCGATGCATTAAAAGCTAAATTGGCTACAAAAATCGGTCGTGAAATTACCGTTGCAGCACGCATGGGTGGTGCAGATCCAACTGGTAATATGCGTTTGAAATTGGCTTTGCAAAAAGCTCGTGAAAATAATATCCCTAAGGATAACATTCAACGTGCTATCGACAAAGGTATCGGTGCTACGGACATGAATGCATATGAAGAAATCGTATACGAAGGTTATGGTCCTGCCGGTGTTGCCGTTACTGTTGAGGTGATGACCGATAATCGTAATCGTGCTGCTGCAGACGTGCGCCATGCATTCTCTAAACAAGGTGGTAACCTTGGTGAAAGCGGCTGTGTAGGCTGGATGTTCAAATCTAAAGGCGTATTTGTTATCGATAAAGAAGGTCATGATGAAGATGAGGTAACTATGCTAGCTCTTGAAGCTGGAGCAGAAGACCTTAAGTCTGAAGATGATGTATTTGAAATTTATACAACACCAGAGGATTTTGATGCGGTAGAAGCAGCGCTTGCTGATGCGGGTATCGAAACTGTAGTAGCTAAAATCACGATGATTCCAGATACAACGATTGAGTTGACTGGTGATGATGCTGTGAAAATGCAGAAAATGCTTGACGTATTGGATGATCTTGATGATGTACAAAATGTATATCATAATGGTATTTTGCCGGACGATGAAGAAGAATAATAATAAACGGGGCACTCTATGGGGTGCTCCTTTTCTATTGAAATTAAACTCGGATATTTATTAAAGTTAAGAAAATTAATATGTCTTATATATAATTCATAGGGGAATTCATGAACTTCGATGTGAAATTATGCTATAATAAAATAGATTATGTAATGGAGGTAGGCGGTAGCTTATCTCATTTTTAAACTAAGGGGGTTGGGGTGCGCATTATAGGAATTGACCCAGGCACGGCTATATGCGGATATGGCATTATTGACGTGAAGGGTAGCAAACTAACACCAGTAGCCTATGGGGCTATTACAACTCCTAAGGAATTAACTGATTCACAGCGACTGGAAATTCTATTTAATGATCTTAGTGATTTATTGGAGGAATATAGGCCTGATAAGTTCGGTGTGGAGGAATTATTTTTTAACCGCAATGTAACAACAGCCATTAAGGTAGGGCAAGCACGTGGTGTTATTTTATTGGCTGCTGAACAACAACGGATTCCTATTTATGAATATACACCATTACAAATTAAACAAGCTGTCACAGGTTATGGTAAAGCTGATAAGAATCAGGTCATTTATATGACGATGAATATTTTGGGGATTCGTGAGAAAATTAAGCCTGATGATACGGCAGATGCATTAGCTGTTGCTATCTGTACGGCTCATAGTTCTCACAATGATAGATTAAAGAGGTTGGTATAATGATAGGGTATGTGCGAGGTATCGTAACACATCTTTTTAAAGAATCGTGCTATGTTGATGTACATGGCGTAGGGTATCGCGTATATGTGCCGACCACTACGCGTCAACAGCTGACAGAGGGCCATGAGGCGACGCTATTCACGTATCTTAATGTACGAGAAGATGCGATGCAACTTTATGGCTTTTGGACGGAAGAAGAATATGAGTTGTTTATACTCCTCATTTCTGTTTCTGGTATCGGGCCCAAGGTGGGGCTTGGCATCTTGTCAGGCATGACACCTGAGGCTTTCAAATTAGCGATTATCAATGGGCAGGTACAGCAATTAACTAAGTTACCTGGCATTGGTAAGAAGTCTGCGGAGCGACTTGTTTTAGAGTTAAAGGATAAAATTGCTAAGATGACACATATTTCTACGGAATCGTCTGCGACTATTCAGCCTGTTGGCGTTGCTGCAAACGGTGCTGTAGGAGAAGCCATTGAAGCCCTCGTATCCTTAGGATACTTGGAACGGGATGTAGCAGATATTGTAGAGTCTTTAGATGATGGTAAGCGTGATGTATCTGAGTTGATAAAAGTCAGCTTAATTGAGCTTGGGAAAGGACGATAAGGATGAATGAGGAAGTACGCCTTGTCGGCAATGGCGAGCACGAAGAGGATATATGGCAATATAGCCTTCGACCTAAGCTTTTTAATGAGTATGTAGGTCAAGAAGAGGCTAAAGGTAATCTAAATGTGTATATTCAAGCGGCAAAACAGCGTGGGGAAGCATTGGATCACGTGCTGCTCTATGGGCCTCCAGGCCTTGGCAAGACAACATTAGCAGGGATTATTGCAAATGAATTGGGTGTTAATTTTCGTATAACTTCTGGTCCGGCTATTGAAAAGTCTGGTGACTTAGCTGCAATATTAACAAATTTGGACGACCATGATGTATTATTTATCGATGAAATTCATCGCTTGTCTCGTAGTGTAGAGGAAGTGTTGTACTCTGCTATGGAAGACTATGCTATTGATATTATCATCGGTAAGGGTCCAAGTGCTCGAACTGTGCGCATTGACTTGCCAAAATTTACTTTGGTAGGTGCCACGACTCGAGCGGGTGCTTTGGCGGCACCGTTACGGGACCGATTTGGTATTATTAATCGGTTGGAATATTATAAACAACCAGAGTTAGAGTTTATTGTGTCTCGCGCCGCAGAGATACTTAATATTGGTATTGTGCCAACTGGGGCAAGCGAAATTGCGCGTCGTTCACGAGGAACACCGCGTATCGCAAATCGTCTGCTTAAACGGGTACGCGACTTTGCACAAGTCATTGGTGATGGGGTTATCACTCAAGAAATTGCAGATGAAGCATTACAACGTTTATATGTAGATAAAATGGGACTTGATCGAATTGATCGACGTGTGTTGGAATGTATTATTGAAAAATATGATGGCGGTCCTGTAGGAATTGATACCATTGCGGCGGCCATCAGCGAAGAGAGAGATACCATCGAAGATGTGTATGAACCATATTTGATGCAATTAGGATTTTTAGGACGCACACCGCGTGGGAGGGTTGCTACTAAATTAGCCTATGAGCATTTAGGTATTTCACAGACAGGGAAATAATAATGAAAACAAAACGATTACAATTGATGATAATGGCCACTTTGTTTTTAGGTGTAAACATTGGCGGTGCTTCTATAGCACATGGAGCGACGCTGCAAAATAAAGGTGCAGTGGTAACGAAAAAGCCAACGCCAAAATTAACAGTATCTAATACAACTGTATCGAAAGTAAATACGACGAAGAAATCTAGTTTTCGTCCACTTGCTACTAAACCAGCTGCAAAGCCGGTTACAATAACTAAAACGGTTTCTAAGTCAACTGCTGCATCTACGATGGCTAAACCTAGTGCAAAACCGGTTAGTGTAGCAAAGCCTGCTACATCTACAAAGCCGGTAACGCCGGCTAAACCAGTTAGTGCAACAAAATCAACTAGTACTGCGAAATCTAGTACTAATGCAACAGCTACGAAATCAGCCACTACAGGTAAAGCTACAACGACTATAAAACCTGCGGCTTCTGGTACTTCGAAGCCAATTGCTAAACCTGCAGTTACTGATGAAAAGCCTGTAGTAAAAAAGAGAGCTACTGAAAAAACTGCTACTAAAAAGGTAGTAAAAACAACGGATGCGAATAGCATTCAAGCCAATACAGCAGTTATTACTCGCAACAAAGTGGGCTCCGTAGTGACGCCTGCTACAGAACGCAAAGAAAACATGCCAAATGTACGTGTTCTACTAGGTAGTCGTAGCTCTGATGCTACTGTTACATCTACAGCTAATATGGTTGTGTTGAACAGCGGTAATGGTCAAGTTAGCACAATCAGTGCTAATCGTGGTACATCTATTGGCGTTCGCGGCGGCAAGATTGCTGTAAATGGAAAGACTATTGATAGTGTGGTTACATTGAAGCCTGCGAATAGTGATGCACCATTTTTGTTCGAAGGTAAAGGTTATCGTGGTGGGCTCACATTACGTGCCAACAATGGAACCATGATGATCATCAACTCTGTGCCTCTTGAGGATTACCTGTATGGTGTTGTTCCACAAGAGGTAGTACCGTCTTGGCCGGCTGCTGCATTAGGAGCGCAAGCCGCAGGAGCACGCACCTCA
>CAJZEE010000028.1 GCA_915066865.1 uncultured Veillonella sp. | reverse complement strand
GCTCTTCCGATCTGTTGAACAAATTGATGAAGTTTTTTTCGGAAAGCTGAATAGTGATGAGGCTCAATTTAAACATCTTCTTGGCAGATTACATGAAGCGTAAGGTATATCAATTTTCTGATTCTTGTGGAGGCTATTATGAGACGTCAAGATCGTATGGTTACAAATATAGATGAAATTAAAGGTATTTTAAATAGCACTCGCATCATTCACTTAGGGATGATGGATGGTGATTACCCTTACGTGGTACCTTTGCATTTCGGCTATGAATTTATAGATAATGTACTTCATATTTTTGTGCATGGACATCATGAGGGGAAGAAGTTTAGTTTGATGCAAGCGAATCCTCATGTATTTATCGAAATTGATGGTGATGATGAGGCTCTCGTTTCAGGTGGAGATATTCCTTGTAAATATAGTTCAGTCTATTCCAGTGTAATGGGACGAGGAGAGGCTGCTTATTTAGAGAATGTTGATGAAAAAGTTCATGGTTTACAAGTGTTGATGAAGCATCAGACTGGTCGAGAATTTACCTTTACCGATGCTATGGTAAACTCTGTGGGCGTAGTTCAAATTAAAGTTGTAGACTATACTGCAAAGAGACGAAGACAGCTTGAACAAGATATTATTATGCCTCCATTAACTAAATAATGACAAAACATCCTATTGAACTCTATTGTAATATAGCGTTTAGTAGGATGTTTTATTATGTATAACTAGTTAGCATTAAAGCAGCTAATGGCTCATAACTATACTTTCACAATAGGAAAGATAAAAGTTTTATGAAGTAGCTAGGGCAACAGAATCGGTGGCATGTTTTTGATATAAATAAGAAAATATATCATTATATGTGTAAAGTATATCAAGTTTCTATAAAAGGAGAGATCATGAAGAAGCTTCTAGTTAAGTCCGTTTTATCTGCTATGGCTGTAGGATTATTGTGTGCAGGATATGTTTCAGCTGATGTTGTTAATGATTCAATATCTACCGATAATGTTGGCGTTTCCGCTACCATTACAAATGATATGCCTAGAGTTCATCCTGATTCAGCAATCAAAGCATTACCAAGAAAGACTTTATTAGAGTGGCCTATGAAAACGCAAGAAGGGGCTCGTAATTGGAAAGGAATAGTAGAAGCTGCACAGCAACTGCCGTATGAGGTCAAGGCGCCTAGTTATATACCTTATGGTTATCAGCTTTATACAGCACGTCAAGATCGAAATGATGTATTAGAGGTTGTATATTACAAAAAAGGTGTGACTATCTATCGGGATGGGAAAAAATATATAGATAGTATTATGGCCTATAGAATGGGATATTCCTTAGATACCGTAAGAGATATACCATATGTTCCATCTGAGTACGGCGATATTGAATGGTCTAAATCAGGTGATTCTAGTGAGGTTTATTTTACAGGTGATCCTGAAACACATATGGTTCGCAGCATTTCGTGGACGAAGGATGGGATGGCTTATTCTCTATTCTTCTTAGAACGGGTGAAAGAGGCTGATGCGGAATTCTATAAAGAGCATGTAGTACCGTTGAAGAGTATTGATAGCTCTCGTTATGAACTAGTTGGTAACTATCCGACAACACCTAAAACAATTGAAGAAATAAAAGAGGAACATGTAGTGCCTATGAAAGCATAGACTGGTGTGATTTATTAATGGTACGTAATACTCTTGAAAGTCAGTGATCTGAGTTAAAAAATGTAATAGATAAATGATTACTTCGGTAATATATACTTATAAATATCTAAATTTAGAGAGAGCAGAAATTATGAGATTGAAAACAACAAAATCATTATTAGCAATGGGAATACTAGCTGCTGTGTTAAGTAGCTTTGGAGTACAATCAGCTAGTGCGTTATCCCCTTTAGTGGATGAAAATGGAAATACTGTTACCACTGACACAGTGGAAAAGAATAAAGAGCTAGTGAATCGCTATCGGTGGTATGATCAAATTGATAATGGTGATATAGTACTGCTTAATGTTGACGCCAGTACAAATTATTTTGGATATGATTTACAGATTCCATCTTATATGCCTGAAGACTATGCAGTACGCGATGTAAAGTCAAGAGATCATGACGTATTAGAAATCGTGTATACGGAAACGGGCCATAATGGAGAATATGGTCAGAAATTAACCTTCTCTAATACAGATATTGTGTATCGTATGGGGTGGGCTATCGATACCGTAGTAAAGCCTATATTGGAAAAGACAAAATACAATGCTGATGATGTCGTTAGCTTTACTACCCCTAATGGAATCTCTGTACATACGTTAGGCTCTAGCAACGATTCTGTTCAAATTGCTTATTGGGAAAAAGATAACAAAGTTTATATGCTCTACTTTGCTTCCTCAAGAAACCAAAACTATGTAAGCAAAATTGTAGATTCAGTAGGGTCGTTAAGTAATGTGGCTTCTGATGATACTAGATTACGTGGTGACCGAAATGATAAGCAAAATGTTAAAGGCAATAATGCGCAAAGTTTTAAACAAAATGGAGAACAAGATAGACCTTATTTTGAATCTATTGGGCTGCCATTGCGTACACATACGAATTCTGAGTGGCCTATACTTACGAGTAAATCCATCGGCTTACCTAGCGGTGTAATTGATGCATCTCGTAAGCTGTCCTATAACGTATCTGTACCAAGTTACTTGCCTCTTGGCTATACATACTATGCTACACATTTTTATGATAATGATGTATTAGAAACTGTATATTGGAAGGAAGGTCAAGAATATCAAGAACGCAGCGGCCGTTGGGTAAATCATGTTATGGCCTTCCGCATGAGTTACTCTAAGGATACTGTATGGCCTAAAGAATATGTTCCAACGGAATACCATGACGTACAGTGGATTGACTCTACGCCAACCGGTGATGTGCAGTATACAGGTAATGTAGATAAGAGCTTAGTTCGCAGTATTACGTGGAGCAAAGATAACATGTCATATTTCTTGTTCTTCCAAGTGCCTGTGAAAGCATCTGAAGCAGAGTTTTATAAAGATCATGTAGTACCATTAAATGATATTGATCCAAGTCGTACAGACTTAATCGGTGTAAAAACAATTCGTTAATAAGAAACAGTAATAAGAAACTATAACTATAGCATCATAATTTGGTGAGGCTATACGATATTAGTATTTACTATAAAATAACACATAATAAAAAGAACCTATCTCCTAGATATTAGAGTAATATCTTTGGAGATAGGTTCTTTTAGTGTATGTAATTTACATATATTTTGCTTTTAGGTATTAGTGATTTTATAGCTATCGAATATAAAGTAGCTTTCACTAATAGCATCATTATGGGTATATGTTAATTAGAAGAATACGTAACGGATGATAACGAGAACCGCCAATACGTACATAATCCAGTTAACTTCTTTTGCACGGCCTGCAATGATTTTGAGTAGAGGGTATGCAATAAGACCTGCAGAGATACCGTTAGCGATGCTGTATGTGAACGGCATTAATACGATAACGAGGAATGCAGGGAAGCCTTCTGTCCAATCATCGAAGTCGATGTTGCGAATGGCACCTAACATGAGGGCACCTACGATGATAAGAACAGGAGATGTGGCTGCATTTGGAACCAAGGATACCAATGGAGCCAAGAATAAGCAAATTAGGAAAAGTACGCCTGTTGTGACAGCTGTTAAACCTGTACGGCCGCCAGCCCCTACACCTGCCGCACTTTCAACGAAAGCCGTAATTGTAGAAGTACCGAGTAATGCACCGGCACTAACACCGATAGCATCTACGGTCATGGCTTTACCAAGACCCGGGAATTTACCAGATTTAGGATCTGCGATTTTCGCCTCTGTAGCGGTACCAATCAAAGTGCCCATAGAGTCGAATAATTCTACAAATGTGAAGGAGAAAATAATTGTAATTAAGCCCATGTGAAGAGCACCAGGAATATCTAATTGCAAGAATGCTGCTTTGGAGAAATCAGGAACGGCCAATACGGTGAAGTTCTCAGGCATTGTGGAAAGGCCTGTCGCATAGGAGATGATTGTTGTTACTAAAACGCCGATCAAGAGGGAACCTTGAATTTTGCGAGCCATCAATAAAGCTGTAAAGATGAGGCTGAATAGTGCTAACAATGTTTCACCACTGTGCAAATTACCAAGCGTTAAGAGTGCCTCAGATGCTGGAGGGACTAAATTACCATGTGTTTGTACAACCTGACCTAAGGAGTTTGGAGACAAACTAATGGAGATGGCCATCAAGCCGGATAACTTCAAACCGATGATAGAAATGAAGAGACCGATACCAACGGTAATGGCAATTTTCATGGAGGTAGGGATGCCTTCAACAATCATTTGTCGCACCGACGTAAGTGTTAATACGAGGAATACGAGACCTGAAATGAATACCGCACCTAATGCTGTTTGCCAAGATACGCCCATACCGAGAACTACAGTAAAGGAGTAAAATGCCAAGAGGCCAACTCCTGGAGCGAGAGCAATTGGGTAGTTTACGAATAAACCCATAGCAATCGTCACAAGACCTCCACCTAAGGCTGTGGCAATGAGGACCGCATCCTTATCCATACCTGCAAGACTAAGAATGTTTGGCGCCAAGAATAGGATGTACGCCATCGTGATAAACGTAGTGATACCTGCTAAAATTTCTGTTTTAACGGTTGTGCCACGCTCACTGAGTTGAAATAATTTATCTAACATTAGATAAAATCCTCCCTATATGAAATTAAAATCATACCTAAATAAAGATATTTCGATATATGTATAGTGTATCATATTTCCCACCATTTTTTGTATGAATTTGTGATATACTATTAATATATTATGAATGATATAGAGGTTAACTTATGAAAATATCTACAAAAGGGCGTTATGCCTTACGGATATTGGCGGATATTGCAGAACATGGAGTAGAAAAAAATGTACCAATTCGTGAGATTGCAGAACGCCAAGGATTTTCCGATAAATATTTAGAGGGGATTGTATCTCGATTATCCTCCGCGGGCCTTGTTAAAAGTGGACGTGGTAAATATGGAGGATATCGTTTGGTGAAATCTCCGGCTGAATACAATGTATATGAAATTTTATATGCCGCAGAGGACTCCATTGCTCTCGTGTCTTGTTTAGAAGATGATGTAGAACCGTGTCCTATGTTTAATGACTGCTTGACAGCTCCATTGTGGCAGTATTTACAAGATGAGTTCCGACATGTTATGGAACATGTTTCCTTGCAAGATGTAATGGATCACAAATTTCCTACGGAATAATTGATAGTCCGAAAACTTTAGTTTGAATAATCTTTGAGGATTACTACATTGTATACCTATATTTTAGGTATTTTTTATGGAAAGAGTCGCGTTTCGTATGCGGCTCTTCTTTATATATGAAATTAAAATGTAATAACATTTTATGAATAGTAACATAGATTGAAATCTAAGTAGGACTGTAATTTAAATGGAACTGTAATTAAAAGTGATTTATGTGTATATTAGTTTATCTAAACAATTTTATGTGGAAGGGAGGGTACTATGAGTACAAGTGTATATGATGCTCGCGGTGGCATGCGCAATGTATGGATTATTACGGCTAGTATGACCGTGCTAGCCATATGTTACACAATGATAATTCCTTTTCTGCCTATATATCTGTTGGAACTCGGTGTTCCTAAGGCTGATGTGGCACTTTGGTCAGGTCTTGTCTTTGGTATTACCTTCCTTATTGCTGGTATTATGGCGCCTATATGGGGCAAAATTGCAGATAATAAAGGGAAAAAGCGGATGGCTTTGCGCGCTGGTTTTGCCATTGCTGTCAGTTATGTCCTCATCGGTATGGTAACGGATCAGTACCAATTGTTGATGGGGCGTGCCTTGGTAGGTTTTGCCAACGGTTTCTATCCTGCGGCGATGACCATGGTTTCCCTGAGCGTTGATGAGAAACAGGTGGGCCGTGCCCTCGGCATATTCCAAACAGGTCTGATTTTAGGCAATGTCATCGGCCCATTTTTAGGTGGTGCCGTTGAAAGTGTCGTAGGTATGCGCCCTGTATTTTATATTTCTGGTATAGCTGTATTCATTGCTACTTTGGCGGTATTGTTTCTTGTAAAAGAACCAAAACTAGAAGTTGAAAATACAACTTCTAAGGAGCAGTCCAAACAGCCGGTAAAAGCTACATCCTTGCGAGAGGATTTTAAGTCGGTTCAAGAACAACCTGTATTAGTAAGACTTTTATGGATTTACTTCTTTATGCAATGTGTCATCATGATGCTACAGCCTATTTTGGCGCTTTATGTAGGTGATATGCAAGGCACCATGGAAGGGGCAGCCATCATTTCAGGTACAATCCTCAGTATCGGTGGTTTAGCCGGTTCCTTAACGACCAATATATGGGTGCGCCTCGGTGAGCGTCGTGGGTACTTTAGAACCATTTCCTACTGTATGCTTGGTAGTGGTGTTGTTCTCTTACTTCAAAGCTTACCAGTAGGTATCTGGTGGTTTGGTGTACTACAAGTGTTAATTGGCTCTTGTATTGTAGGGATCAACCCATCTTTGAGTGCAGCTGTAACACTTAATACAGAACCAGGCTTTAGAGGTCGCATGTTTGGTATGACGACGACGGCTCAACAATTTGGTTCCATGGTGGGTCCAGTGTTTGCAAGTATTGTATCTACCTATATTGGGATATCCTATGTATTTAGCATTACAGGTTTGCTATTACTCTATATGGGATTCCAATCACGGAAACTATCCGTACAACATGATAAATATAGTGTGTGAATTAGAGTCTAACAAGCTCCTTACTAATATATTGGTAAGGAGCTTTTACTTTTTTAGGCTATTTTTATAATACGAAACTTTCAAGTACAGATTGTTTATTGGTAAGAGGTCTTAATCTAGGGTATAAGAAAAAGTAATGTTAATCGTTAATCTAAGAATACTGTTTTAGTGCATAATAGCAGGCTTTCATACGTTTTTAGTGAATAGCAATCCAATATGGGCTGATTGATTGCTTTTACAAAAATATTGGTATATAGTTAGTTTAAGGTAAGTCACTAGTCTCACCGCGTGGGACAGAAAGGAGTTATTATGGTCCGTATCGGACATACTGTACTCGGAGAAAAGGGTACAAAAATATGCGTGCCTATTGTGGGCACAACAATGAAAGAGATTCTAGATGCCACCGCGGTAGCATGTAATACACCGTGTCATGTAGTGGAGCTACGCATTGACTATTTCGAGCGGGCCCACTCCATTGACGCTATTATTGAATTATTAATGCTCATCAAGCCACAACTGAAAGGTCGTGGGTTGCTCTTTACATGGCGCACAAAAGGTGAAGGTGGGGAAAGAACGATTTCTACACAAGATTATTTTACAATGCTGGAGCGCTTGATTCCTACAGGATTGGTGGATGCTATCGATATTGAGCTGTTTTTTGATCAAGATAGAATGCTTAAAACGATAGAGTTTGCTAAGGTTCATGGAATCACTATTATCATGAGCAACCATGATTTCCATTGTACGCCGAGCCGTGAAGTCATTGTAAATCGACTCATTCAAATGAAAGAGTTCTTGGCCGATGTGCCAAAGATTGCCGTTATGCCTCACACAACTGGTGATGTATTGACGCTACTTGAAGCAACGGCTGAAGTGAAAGCTTTGTATCCTTCGGATCCAATTATTACGATGGCAATGGGAGAACTAGGTGCTGTTACACGCACTGTAGGTGCTCTATTTGGAAATGCCATGACCTTTGCCTCTGCTGGTAAAGCATCGGCACCAGGGCAAATCGATGTACATGCTTTAAAACGAATTCTAGATACCATCGATGTAGATGGTGTATTTGACGAACAACAACATAAACGCGTAAAAGTGCATTAAAAAAGTCGGCGAGAGCCGACTTTTTTATATGTTTTGTATTTCTTGTAGTATATTCATTTTTGAAGGGCGGATATAAAAAATATATATGTTATTATTAATGACTTTATATAAAATAAGATATTTTTTGTATGATAATTTTCTGTAATTGGTATTACTATTTACAATAGGATAACGTTCAGGAAAGATAGCTAATGAAGAAATTTTTTGATAAATCAACTTTAATTCTTTTCTAATAAAGGAAGAATCTATAATCTGTTGTTCTAGTGAACTTTTGAGATTTACTATATCAGACTTAGCTGTAGGCGTCATAATTACTGTATACTTCATTTCAGCTCTCCAAATTTATAAATCTTCAAGGAGCTCATTAAAAATTTTTTCCGCAGGTTCACCAATTTCTTTTTCTGCTTGATTTAGCCCTAATTGTATTCTTGTAGTTAAATCTTCTTCAGTCCAGAAATCATTATTAATAGCATCAATCCATTCTGGACGGAGGATAGTAGGTGGAATATCCTTATTAAATTGTATTTGTTTAGATACAAGTGTAACTGTTTGTGACATGGTTAATCCCATTTCTTTTAGAATAGCTGTTGTTAGTGTCTTAACTTTAGGATTGATACGGATGTTAAGAACTCCTGTCTTATCGATTGTATCGAAGGATATTTCTTGATTTTCTTCTCTTGGTGTACCATATGCACCTATATAATCTGAGGCTTTTAATGTAGTTTGTGGTTGTTCATAGGTGCCGTTGTTGAGTGTGCTTGGTGTAGGTGTTTCATCGATAGGTGCCGTTGGTAACGCAATGGCAAACGGAATGCGACGCTCTTTGATGATTTGGCGGAATAGTGCATCTAGCATAGAGGTGTATGATAGACCTTGTGCTTTTAATATGCTAGATACTTCTTGTTTTAGATCTTCGTTGATACGGACTTGTAGGTTTACGGTTTTCATAGTATCTCTCCTAGTATTCTTTTGGCTTATGACTGAAACATCTTGGTTATATTGTTGATTTTATGTTAAAAAGTATTTAAGTTACTCAATCCTATTTGTAATTACATTGTAATTGCAAATGTAGTTTTCTACCAATATATATAATACATAGGAGACCTAAAAAAGCAGTAGTTACCCTGAGGATAGCTACTGCTTTTCAGTTTATATCATGTATGTCATGATATGAGTTTTAGTTTTATCTAAAAATACAGATGTAAATGCTCTCACTTCTAAAAATGTAGAAGTCCTTACTTATATAGAGGAAACAATCTTATAAATACCGTTATATAAACTCTTACAATAAGTTTGCTTCGAAGTCTTCTAGTATAGCCGCTACTGTTTCCGGTGCATTACGATTATGTTCTACGATGCATTGTGCAAAGCTTTCATACATTGGAGTGCGAGTTTCTTCGAGTTCACGTAAGCGCTCTATACCGCCACTAGAGAGAACACGACCTGACGTAGATAGCTTTTCTACAGGCTGCGTTAATTGGTAAATACGACCATTTTGACGTAGATGTACATAGTTTTTAGGTACTGTTACACAGCCGCCACCAGTGGAGATGACAAGGCCAGTTTCTGTGCCTAATTTTGCAATCATTTCTGCTTCTTTTTCACGGAATGCTGCTTCCCCTTGCTCCGTAATATATGTGGATATATCACCGATTTCTTTTGCTAACTCTTGATCGACATCAATACAAGTACGGCCCATCTCTTTGCCGATTGCCTTGCCTACAGTTGTTTTCCCAACACCAGGCATGCCGATGAGGATGATATTTTCCTTTTCACGGCGCATATCTCGCAAAATTTGCTCGATTTCCTTGGTGCCAAAGCTTTCACCTTGGAAATGATTAGCTGCCTCAACGCCTTGTGCCACGAGGAAAGGTAGACCATCACAATGAGGAATATCCATCATTTCTGCTTGTAAAAGCAAAACGGTACGGCGCGGATTGTAGATGAGATCTACAACGCCTTCTAATTTGGAAAATTGCATAATATCTATCAGGCTAGCCGGATTATGCGGATACATCCCGATAGGCGTGCAGTTAATGATAATCTGTGCTGTTTCGTAGTAATTAGGTGCATCGGTATAGAGCGGAGCTGTTTTACGGGATAGATGCGTGATGCTCTTAGCACCTAGATCTTCAAGAGCCACGTGAACGGTAGCAGAAGATGCGCCATCGCCAAGGATGATGCACTCCTTATCAGATACATCGATACCAGCGTGTTTTAGGGTGAATACAAATCCATCGTAGTCTGTATTGTAACCATGCCATTTGCCGTCTTTACGGACCATAGTGTTTACACAGCCAATGCGTTCCGCGCGAGGGTCAACTACATCGCAAGCCTCAAGGGCATTAACCTTGTAAGGAAAGGTAATATTAATACCTTGTAATTCTGGATTTGCGAAGAACTCTTGCAGTTGGCTCGGTTCTCGTTCAAATAATTCATAATTAGTATTTCCCAAAGCATTGTGGATGCGTGGGGAAAAGCTATGGCCCAACGTACGGCCAAGTAAACCAAATTTCATAGGACCTCCTAGGTCAATATACACAAAATGGCTAATAGGCTGTCACCTATTAGCCATTGGAGTTTTAAAACTATATCCATTGTACTATATATGCCATTAATAAGCACTACTATAGAGGAAAATATTAATTTTCAGGATAATTACCGAGCAAGCGGAATTTATCTTGCGATGCGTGGAGTTCTGCCAACACGGAGAGTACTTTTGGATCTGCTAAGGATGCTTCCAAATCAAGGTAGAACAAGAATTCAAAGTTATGTCCTACGATAGGGCGGGACTCAAGTTTTGTAAGGTTTACACCGATGTTAGCAAATTTGGTGAGCAATGTACCAAGGCCACCAGGTGCATGACTTGCAGTGGTTACAACAGAGATTTTATTGGCTCCTGGGTATACGTGGAAGTCCTTACTAATACAGATAAAGCGCGTATAGTTGTTGTCGCTATTTTGGATGTTTCTTAGCAATGGAGACAAATTATATAGGTCTGCACATTGAGGTGCTGCGATAGCTGCCACACCTGGGTCATCACTAGCCGCTACGAGCTGTGCAGCTCGAGCCGTGTTGTCATAGGAGCGTAATTCTACGCCTTCTAACTTATCTAGGAAGTGACTGCATTGGCCCAACGCTTGAGGGTGGGAAATTATGGTATGGATATCTTCTAGTTTAGTGCCTTTTTTTACGAGCAAGTCATGAGAAATCCAAAGGCGCGTGCCGCGAACGATATAGCATTTGCGCTCTTCTAAGAGGTCATATACTTCTTTTACAGAACCATTGGAGCTGTTTTCAATAGGCAATACACCGAATTGACATTCGCCTGACTCTACGGCATCGAATACGGCACGGAAACCCGTTACATAATGGATTTGGCTGAGGGGTAATAATTTATCACACGCCATTTGAGCATTGCTGCCGAATACGCCGGCGCAAGCTACACTGCCCCGTTGAGGTGGCAAAGTAGGGGATTGGTCAATGGCTTTTTTCATTTTTAAAGTGAATTCATTGTCTTGGAATAGTTGCTCAGATTGGTAGGTACGACTCAAGCTAAATAATGCTTCAAAAAAGCGGCGTGCATATAGATCGAGGTCTGGACCTGCATCTTTTGTTACCTTGTCGAGGATGTCGCGCTCTCGTTTGGCATCGTAAATAGCCTTATTCATTTCTTTTTTTGCAGCCGCTACGTCCTTAGAGAGTTCCATGCGCTCTTTGAAGAGGGCTAGCATTTGGTCGTTTATATCGTTAATCTTAACGCGTACTTCATCTAAGTTCATGGTCAATATCTCCTAAGAAATCAAGAATGACAAGGGCCGTAACGGCTTCGATAACAGGTACAGCACGAAGCGCTACACATGGGTCGTGACGACCTTTAATGGTGAGCAACGTGTCCTCTTTTTGTGAAAGAGACACAGAATATTGTTCCTTATAAATGGATGGAGTAGGCTTGATGCCCACTTGCATAATGAGGGGCAAGCCGTTGGTGATACCGCCTTGAATGCCACCGCTATTATTGGTAGTTGTTGTGATTATATCGCCGTCCATGGTGAAAGCATCGTTCACTTCTGATCCAAGGCGAGAACACATGTCGAAGCCACCCCCAAAGGACACGCCTTTGATGGCAGGTACGCCAAAGATCACGCGAGCTAATCGGTTCTCGATGCCATCAAAGTTTGGATTGCCTAAACCAACTGGCAATCCTGTAGCGATAACCTCTACGATACCACCGGTAGAGTCGCCGTCTTTTTTTAGTTTCATGACCAAGTTTTCTACTTCAGAGCGCTTGTCTGCATCGACCATAGCGATAGTTTCGGTAGCTATTTTGGCAAGTGCTTTCATATCTGGATGAACCATATCGATAGGAGTATCTTGGATTGTACCAACTTGTTTTAAATGGCCGTGAATTTCGATACCTTTTTCACGCAATAACTGTAGTGCAATGCCACCAGCTACGCAAAGAGGTGCTGTAAGACGTGCCGAGAAGTGGCCGCCACCTCGCATATCTACCTTGTCACCATAGCGCATGCGAGCCGTAAAGTCCGCATGAGATGGGCGAGGAATGTCGCGCAAGTTATTGTAATCACCGGAGTGCTGCGATGTATTGCGAATCATAAAAGCTAATGGAGATCCACTGAGCATGCCATCTACCATACCTGATAAGAATTCAGGTATATCGGCTTCTTTACGTTGCGTTTGTAATTGGTTTTGACCTGGCGCACGGCGCTTTAAGAAGGCTTGTAGCTCGTCGATGTCGATGGTATGTCCACAAGGGAGGCCTTCCACGATACCACCGATGGCGTACCCATGAGACGCGCCAAAGGTAGCTACTTGTATAGTTTTACCGAAATTAGATGCCATTATATTAACTCCTACTTATAGTATGTATGACTAGTATTCTTATCTATTGAAACGCATTAGCTGTGACTAGGACGCTATACTTGCTGTGCATTGCCACCTAGCATGTTCCAGTCCTCGAAAAAGTCAGGATAGGATTTTGTAATAGCTTCGCTATCTTGTAAGATGACAGGGGTTTCACTAATGAGAGCCATCAATGTGCCTGCCATAACGAGGCGATGGTCGTTAACACAATCACCTTGTCCTCCTTTTAGTATACCACTACCGATGATATATAGGTCATCACCATCTTCGCGAACCGTGCCTCCTAAATCTCTGACGAGATTAGCAACGGCTTCGAGGCGATCTGATTCTTTTAACCGTAGGCGAGCACCATTAACAAAGGAGCTTTCACCTTGGATAGAGCAAGCGAGGGCTGCCATAACTGGCAACATATCGGGCATTTGCTCGAGGTCGGCATGGATTGGCTTACTAGCGCGACCTGATACAGTGATATTCATGCCATCCCATGTAATAGTGCACCCTGCGGATTCGATGACCTGCATGATGCGGCGGTCAGCTTGTACAGAATTCTTGTTCATACCCGTAATGGTAATAGCTTGGCCTGTCATAGCGGCAGCAACCATCCAAATCGCTGTATTAGACCAATCCCCTTCGATTTGGTAATCGTTCTGTCCTTTGAAAGTAGCATTAGCCGCTACCGTAAAGGATTCTTGGACTGTGTCAGCGGCAGGTATATGGTCGACTGTTACGCCGAAGTCTGCCATCGTTGTAGTTGTCAATGTGACATAGTCGCTAGATTGAAGTGGTGTCGTAGATATAATTGTAGCGCCTTCACATTGTGGAGCTGCTAACAATAATCCAGAGAAAAACTGGCTACTCACATCGCCAACCATACAGAACTCTCCACCTTGGAGACGACCTGTCATGGTGAATGGTGGTTTATCTTGGGAGAATGTTACGCCGTGAGCTTTTATTTCACCGAGCATGGGCTCTAAAGGACGATCTGGTAAACGCCCTTTCGCATCCACAGCTACCACATTACAAATGGAGGCCGCCACAGGCAATAAGAGGCGCAATGTAGTCCCTGATTCGTGCGGTACTACATTGCCCTTTGTAGGTACAGGACCAGGTGTAACAGTGACAACTTTATTTTCATACACAACATGTGCTCCTAAGCCTCGTAAGGAGTCCATAGTTGCATTGATGTCTTTAGAGGTGCGGCTCAGTAGTATGGTAGATGACGAGTTTGCGAGAGCTGCGCAAATCAGCGCACGGTGTGCATGAGCTTTTGCAGGGATGGACGCGATAGTCCCTGTAGGGATGGCGTTCGTTACAGAATGCATATAAATCTCCTTAATCTAAATAGGTAGCAAGTTCCTCGTGCGTTATTACCTTGAGTTCGCTGTGACCATAGCTAGTAGGTACTACGATTTTAATGGTTGCTCCTTCGCTTTTTTTGTCGTGCTTAGCGGCAGCTAGAATCTCTTTTTTGCTTATCGTTGTTGTGGTTGGCAAATCGTGTGCTTTGATGAGGGCCTTTAATTTCTCTAAAGCCTCCGTATCTAATTCTCCATGTTTGACAGCACCTTGTGCCATGAGGACCATGCCAATGGCAACGGCATAGCCATGATGCACTTCAAAGTGGCTCGCTTTTTCAATACCGTGACCAAAGGTATGACCCAGGTTTAGGAGAGCACGTACGCCAGACTCGCGTTCGTCTTGTTCCACGATATCCGCTTTTGCTTGTACGCAGCGGGCAATAACGCCACTTACACTACTGCGATGTTTAATTAGTGGTCTGTTCTCGAGTTGAGTGAGTAAACCCGGTACGTCGAGGAAACCGTATTTGATAATTTCACCGCACCCATTAATCCATTCCATTTCAGGTAATGTATTGAGTGTAGCTGGATCACAGAGGACAAGGATAGGTTGTTTGAAAGCGCCCCATAGGTTTTTGCCGGCTTCGAGATTGACCGCTGTTTTACCACCTACAGAGGAGTCTACTGCGGCTAATAGGGATGTAGGAACTTGAACATAGTCGATACCACGTAAATAGGTCGCTGCCGCAAATCCTGCCATATCGCCTACAACACCGCCGCCAAGGGCGATGAGCAAGTCTTTGCGAGTCAATGATTGGGCCGCCATGTATTCTACTAAATCGATGAGTTGATGAGCATTTTTGGAGCTTTCACCAGCAGGGAAAACATAATCACAAACAGCATAACCCGCATGTTCCATATTAGCTTTCACAGAGTCCAAATAGTGAGGCGTCACGTTGCTATCGCTGACGATGATAACACGGCAATTTGGTTTTAATGGTTTAATATAATCGGTGATGCGTTGTAAAGCGCCTTCCTCGATGACAACATCATACGGTGTAGATGCATTAATATGGATGCGAGTCATAACGGTTCCTTTCTTAAAAGAATAAGCTAGTATCTATTATAACGGATACTAGCTTATTTGTGTGATATGTAAGATTATTTAGTGCATTCTACCAATGCTTGGCGTAACGCGTTAATTTCTTTCATAAGGCTAGTGAATTGGTCTGGACGTAATGCTTGCGGACCGTCGCACAATGCTTTGGCTGGATCGTTGTGAACTTCAATCATAAGGCCGTCTGCACCGCCGCCTACGGATGCAAGTGAAAGCGGACGAACCATGCGGCTCATACCTGCTGCGTGGCTAGGGTCCATGATAATTGGCAAGTGAGATAATTCATGCATCATAGGAATTGCTGTTACATCTAAGGTATTGCGAGTCTTTGTTTCGAATGTGCGGATACCGCGCTCGCATAATACAATTTGTTCATTGCCTTCGGACATGATGTACTCAGCAGCCATCAACCATTCTTCGTATGTTGCAGATAAACCACGTTTTAAAAGAACTGGTTTATTTAATTTGCCCACTTCTTTTAAAAGCGTGAAGTTTTGCATGTTACGAGCACCGATTTGAAGCATATCTACATTATCAAAGTATTGTAATTGGGAGATATCCATAACCTCAGAAACAATAGGAAGACCTGTTTCTTTTTTAGCAAGCTCTAATAACTCTAAGCCTTCTGGGCCCATGCCTTGGAAGGAGTATGGGGATGTACGAGGTTTGAAAGCGCCGCCACGAAGGATTGTAGCACCAGCTTCTTTACATGCTTTAGCAGTGGCTAATACTTGTTCAGGTGTTTCCACAGAGCAAGGACCGGCCATTACTGCGAAGTGGCCACCACCGATAAGTGCACCACCTACATTGATTACAGAATCATCGGGATGGAACTTGCGGTTTGCTTTTTTGTATGGCTCTTGAATGCGAGTTACTTTATCTACGAAATCTAGGGACTCGATTTGACGCGCATCAAGAGATGCAGTATCACCAATCAGACCTAGAATATTGTATCGTGTTCCTTCTACTGGGTGGATAACAAATCCTTGAGCCTCTAATTCACTGCGTAAACGAGATACTTCTTCCGCTGCTGCATTTTGTTTCAATGTAATAATCATGATAATTCCTCCTTGTAACTACAGTGAATAGTTGGGCTGACCATACGGATAGCAAACAAAAAGGGCTACCCGTAATCTAATACGGGTAGCCCTTTTACTATTCTAAGCAACTAATGTTGAATAATCCTTTATTAGCGCATCACAAATAGTTCCTTACCCGTACGTTGGATAAAGAACCAATAAAAGTATTGCTTTGCTGTGAGGCTAATTTGGTTAGTCATCTTTGGTTGCTCCTTTCTAAAATGTTGGGTATAGTATAAACCCAAATGATAAAATTATGCAATACCTAAAAGTGAATTTCATGGAAGTTTTAAAATATTTTTGATGTGGGAATTAATAGGAACTGAGGTGCTTTGTGGTATTAATCGTATTTTTGATATAATAAAAACAAGAAGTTTTCATTGTTTATAGAGTATTTCGTAATACGCCTAAATCAATTCTTATAAATATGCTTATAATCAGAAAGGGCACCTATGATTATTCAAATCTTAGATCATATAACAGAGGAAATAAAACAAATTCGTGTCGATGTATTTATAAAAGAACAAGGGTTTGAAGACGAGTTTGATGAAATCGATGAGACTGCAAAGTTTGTGCTCTTATCCATTGATGGTAAAGCGGCTGGTACGTGTCGATATTTTCCCAGTGACACAGCTGGAGATGCACATATTGGGCGTATGGCGGTACGCAAGTTGTATCGTGGACAACATTTAGGTACTAAGATCATGATGGCCGCCGAAAATGCTATTCGTCGTGACGGCTTTAAGACGTGCTCCTTGTCAGCGCAAGTACAGGCCAAACCATTCTATGAATCCCTTGGATATCGTGCTGAAGGGGACGAATACCTTGATGAAGGCTGTCCGCATGTGATGATGCGGAAAGTATTATAAGCCGTTCAATAGTGTTGTATAATAAGAATTGAT
Organism: uncultured Veillonella sp.; assembly: GCA_915066865.1. Lineage (GTDB taxonomy): Bacteria > Bacillota > Negativicutes > Veillonellales > Veillonellaceae > Veillonella. The sequence goes on along the minus strand of CAJZEE010000028.1, from coordinate 4,629 downwards.
GGATATATTATTATTGTACATAGTATTTTATAAGTAAATTGATATATCTTTTTGAGAGGTGAGAGTTTATGAAACTAGCAGAAGCATTACAAGAACGATCTGATTTAAATTATAAAATAAGCGATTTAGAGCTTCGCTTAACTCAAAATAGTTTAGTGCAAGAAGGGGAAGTACCGAATGAGAACCCTGAAGAACTTTTGAAAACATTAGAACAATGTGTAAATAGACTTCAAAAATTAATTGCAGATATTAATTTAACAAATTGCAAAACTATTATAGAAGGTCGATCTATTACTGAAATCATTGCCGAAAAAGATTGCGCTGCTTTGCGCCTAACTGCTTATCGAACTTTGGCATCTAGCGCAGGAAGTATCAATTTCCGTGCGAGAGGGTCTGAGATTAAGCTAATGCCGACTGTGAATGTGGCAGACATCCAAAAAGAAGCTGATCATATCGCAAAACAAGTACGTTTATTAGACAATCTATTGCAGTCTGCTAACTGGACAACTGAATTGATTGAAAGCTGATAATAGTTGGTAGTTTGAAACAGGGTGGACACAAAAACTTTTGCTTTTACCAAGCTTATTATGAATACATTCATGGGGCGAATGAAAATCTACGGTGTAGGCCTATTTGCGCACAAATGTATTGATATAATTTACAATGTATAACCATGTGTCAACTGTAAAACGAGGGTGGCGTTTGGGGACTATATTTCTAGCAACATATACACTGATATGATAGTTTTTTGTTTTTTAGAGATAAATAGGAGAGAGCTGTTTAAATTTGCAGCAATTCCTCATAACTAAGGTTTAAATAATCATGAAAAAAGAGCTGATAGCGTTATAGCTATTAGCTCTTTTCTATTGGCTCGTATGTCCTTAGATATTGTATTTTATAACGTCTATTATTCTAAATCGTCAAAATCAAATGCCGCTGCTTTTGTATAGTTTGTAACTTTAGCTTCGAAGAAGTCAGTTTTTGTGCTATTCAAGTTAGAAAAGCTTTCGATCCACTCCATTGGATTATCCTTGATTTCAGGATATAAATGAGGTAAGCCGATTGCTTCTAAGCGGATATTGGCAAGGTATTTGATGTAGCGCTCGATAAGAACGTTGTTAAGGCCGAGGATTTTATCGTCGGTGATGTATTGACCCCAAGCGATTTCGTTTTCTGTACCTTGACGAATCATGTCCGTAATTTTCGCCTCTAATTCAGGTGTAAATAAATCAGGGCGTTCACGGCGTAACTCACGGATGATGTTTTGGAACAATACAAGGTGAGTTACTTCATCGCGATTGATATATTTGAAGATAGTGGATGTAGCTGTCATCTTGCCTTGACGTGCCAAAGTGTAGAAGAAGCTAAAGCCAGAGTAGAAGTAGATGCCTTCTAAGATATAGTTAGCGATGATTGTATGAATGAGATTTGCTTCGCTAGGCTCATCACTGAAACGTTGGTATGCATCGGCGATGAAACGGTTACGTTCAAGCAATGTTTTATCTGTACGCCATTCATCATAGATTTTGTCACGTGTAATAGGATTTGTTACAGTGTCCAAAATGTAGGAATAACTTTGAGCGTGAATTTCTTCTTGGAATGCTTGGATATTCAATAAGGATGCCACTTCAGATGCTGTAATATAGCGGCTCAAATTAGGCAAGTTTTCAGATTGAATGGAATCAAGGAAGTTCAAGAACGCAATAATTTTATCAAAGGCACGACGTTCATAATCTGTTAAATATGGGAATTGTTTAACGTCTTCGTTCAAGGAAATTTCTTCCGGAATCCAGAAGTTGTTGAGCATCGTACGGTACATTTGGTTTGCCCAGTCGTACTTGATACGATTCCACTCGCGAAGGTTCGTGGTATTACCGCCAATCATAGATTGCGTGCCACGGTCACCATTTTCGTTGAAAATCAGTTTTTTATCCATAGTAGGACTCCTTTATACGATGATGCGACCTATACTGCTATAGGTCGTCATCAGATTTACATTGTTCGTGAAAGCATCTTTCCCGAGTTTAGTGCTCTCTAGTTATAGAGCATATTTTTTGTAAACTATGGCAATGATATCTTTAACTTTTACCATAGCTTAAATTGCATTATAGAATGTAGCGTGTATCTATCCTATATTAGGAGGAACAGCTTGTGCATTCATCCATTTCAAGGGATTGATTGCGGATGTAGTAGATTGTTTTAATCCCTTGTTTGTAGGCTTCTACGTAAAGGTCAAGAATTTCTTTTGCTTTCATTTGAGGCGTGATATACAAGTTGAAAGATTGTGCTTGGTCAATATGACGTTGACGTACGCCACAAGCTTTGATGGACCATTGTTGGTCGATTGTATGTGCCTCTTTGTATAGCCAGAATGTTTTGTCGTTCAAATCTGGTGCCGTTTTTGGTGTGAAAGAACCTTTCTTCTCTTCGATGAAGAATTTTTTGAAGATAGGGTCGATACCAGCTGTTGTATTAGCGATGTTGGATGTAGAACCTGTAGGAGCTACGGCCATCAAGTAACCGTTGCGGATACCGTATTTTGCAACGTCCGCAGCCAATTGTTTCCAACGATCAGATGTGTAACCACGACGTGTGAAGTATTCACCAGTTTCCCATTCGGAACCTTTGAATGCTGGGTACGCGCCTTTTTCTTTTGCAAGCTCCATAGAAGCTTTAATCGCATAGAATGCAATGTTTTCAAATAATTTGTCCGCTACTTCGATGTGTTCATCAGATTCCCATTGGATATCATGGTTTACAAGGTAGTGGTGATAACCAGACGTACCAAGACCGATAGCGCGGTATTTATCAGAAGTCATGCGAGACTCTGGTACTGGTGCTTGGTTGATGGAGATAACATTGTCTAACATACGAATTTGAAGGGCAATGTTTTCTTCCAACTCTTCGTCTGTAATACGGCCAAGACTGATGGAGTTCAAGTTACATGTAACCATGTCGCCTGTATTTGTTTTAGTAGTAATTGTACCGTCTTCGTTGATGATTTCTTCAGCAAGATTAGTGAAGCCAACGTTTTGTGCGATTTCGTGACACAAGTTGGACGCGTAAATCATACCTGCATGTTTGTTAGGATTTGCAGCGTTTACAGTGTCGCGGAAGAAGATAAATGGCGTACCAGTTTCAACAGCGGAGCGCATGATTTTTTTCATCATGTCCAACGCTGGCACTTCGATGCCGTGTAAATTAGGATCTTGTTCACATTCGATATAGCGTTTCGTGAACTCTTTTTCGTCCTCTGTATCAAAGTAGTCCTCTAAAGAGTAGCCTTTTACAGCTAAAATTTCATGAGGGTCGAAGAGGGTGAAGTTTTCACGAGCTAACATACGTTCCATGAAGATGTTTGGAACGGAAATAGCAGGGAATATATCGTGCGCTTTACGGCGGTCATCACCGTTATTTGTACGAAGTTCTACGAATTCGTAGAAGTCTTTGTGCCAAATATCAAGCGTTACTGTAGCGCCGCCCTTACGTTTACCCAATTGGTCTACCGCAACGGCTGTATCGTTGTACAAGCGGATCCAAGGAATAACGCCGCCAGAGGAGTTTTTAAAACCGCGGATATCGGAGTTCAATGCACGAACTTTACCAAGGTAGATACCAAGAGCACCACCGTGTTTAGATACGCGAGAGAACTTGCTATTTACGTCGTAGATAGACCATAAATTGTCGTCTACACCAGAGATAAAGCAAGAGGACAATTGGTGGAATGGTGTACCAGCATTTGCCAAAGTAGGTGTAGCTGTTGTCATTTTTAATTGGCTCATCAAATCGTAGAATTTCTTAGCGTATTTTACTTTATTTTTCCCTTCTACAAGAGCCAAATGCATTGCGATAGCCATGAAACGTTCTTGCGGTAATTCAAAGATTTCTTTGTTAAAACCTTTTACCAAGTAACGGTCAGCCAATAATTTGAGACCTTCATAGTTGAAGAGATAGTCGCGCTTAGGTTTGATGTAATCGCCTAACTCTTGCAATTCGTCAGCAGTGTATTCTGTAACGAAGAAGTCTGCGTATTTTTTCTCTTCTACAAGCATGTTGACTAGATTTGGGAAGTTGCCGTAGCCAAATGCTTTGTAACGACGAGTAATAGCGGCTTCTTTATAGAGATCGAACAAGAATAGGCGGGCTGCTACGAACTGCCAATCTTGGTTCATTTTATTAACTTGGTTGCCGAAGCCGTCGTCTTTTTTAGATATAACTTTTTCGATGGCTGTTTGTACTAAAGTTTTTTGAATTTCTTTAGTGGTCATGCCATCAACGAATTGCAACTTCGCATCCATTTCCAATTCTAGTGGATCACAAGAATCTAACCCCAAACATGCGAAGGCTATCATTCGTTTCGTTTTTTCAACGGACAACGGCTCGAAATGGCCATCCCGTTTCTTGATCATAATCTCCATTACTGTTCCCCTTGAGAGCAAAAAGTCATAAAACTGTTAATATAGTCGTATAAGCATATATAAGATTAGAATGAATTATATAAAATATCTTTAAGTTGAGTCTAATCAGAAAAATAAGAAAACTACTATATATGGTAGTTTTCTTATTTGGCTTATACATTATGTTACGATTATAGCGAAAAAAGATCGGAAGAGCGTCGTGTAGGGAAAG
>CAJZEE010000027.1 GCA_915066865.1 uncultured Veillonella sp. | reverse complement strand
GGATATTATCTTCATGGACGAGCCGCTAGGGGCCCTCGACGCGTTGACACGCATTAATTTACAGGACGAAATCTCCCGCATCTGCCGTGAAGAGGGTAAAACGGTGGTATTCGTTACGCATGACATAGAAGAGGCGGTGGTACTTGCGGATCGCGTCGTAGTGCTTGCCGCCAATCCGGGACGGGTGCAAACGATCATCCCCGTCAATCTCATCGATAGGACGGACAGGACCTCCGCATCCTTCGTCAATATTCGAAATCACATATTTGAACAATTCCAACTTGCCAAAGAAGACAAAATCGAGTTTTATATATAAATGTGAGATTGTATATATTAGTAGCAACAGAAGTCCAACAAAAACTGTAGTTTCAAAGATAGTAGGATCGTTCATTACCATCAGGGCTGTTACATGAGGCCTGTCGTTTTGATGGTAGAGAATCTAAAGTCGCTTTAAAATTACAGTTTTTTATATTTTGTTGCATGTGGATATTTTGAATATTAATTTCGCATCAAATTTTCAGAAATGGATGCTATTATAATATAGTAACGGCATACATTTTATGTAGTGCGTGATTATCAGATATATTATCACATATTATGATTGGATATCGTAATATATGGATTGTATTATTATGGGCTTTAGTGTATAAATACAGTATATAAAGCATTGATAATCATGATATACAGCATTATTTATTATATGGTTCGGTAGTATAAATTGGGGGAGAGCCTATGTCCTTATTTACATCAGAGGAAGAGAAAACGCTGTCTTTTGATGAATATATGACTTCGTTTGATACGAATCAGATTGCAAAAGTACAGCAGTTTATAGACTGGCTCGGTCAATATAGGGGCGAGCTTGTTCACAATCCATGGGGCGAGGTGAATCCTGACCTCGAAATTGTTCGGCCTGATTTTGATGCGGCTCAGGTGCGTCGTAACAATTTGATGGCGTATTTGCTGCCGCGGTTGGGACGCTCCAAGATCTTTGTGGTGGCGGAGGCTGTCGGATATCAAGGTGGGCGCTTTTCGGGCATTGCCATTACCTGTGAGCGCATGTTGCTGGATAAGCATAAAACAATTCGGGCACATCAGATAACGCCTATTACGTTACAGCGGACCAGTTCACCTACGAGTTTAATGTTGAAACGCACTCAACAGGAACAAGGCTTTAACGAGCCTACGGACACGGTGGTGTGGAGCGCTATCATTGAACAAGGTATTGATCCGTACGATGCGTTGCTGTGGAATATATTCCCCTTTCACCCTCACAAGGCGGGCGAACCGCTCACTAATCGGACGCCGACCGAGTCGGAGCAGCAGCTGGGTTGGGAATATACGAAAAGACTGTTGGCATTGCACACCGAATTAGGTGGACCGGAGCCGCTCGTGCTCGCTGTCGGTCAAAAATCGGCAGACACGATGGGGCGATTCGGCCTTTCAGCCATCGGTCTTAGACATCCGGCTAACGGTGGGGCTAATTTATACCGTGAAGGTTTTGCTAAAGCTATAGGCCAATCAATATGGTGAGGCGTTGAGGAACATCGCCATTGACAAACGGTTGGCATCTATTATGAAGATATCGCCTACGAGCAGCGCTTTCACTACTCGAATTCTCGTTGTATTGCTGGTGAATGCATATTGAAGGATTTTATAAAAGTATGCCAGATGATAAATAATGAAATGCTTTGGGACGGTTCAGTTTGAGCCGCCCTTTTAAGTAGTAGTAAAATTTTATGTTACTTTTGATGAATCAAGCGTAGAACTCTTTTGTTTATGTTGTTTTTATGTTATAATGAGCACAACGTATGAAAGTGAGGCTTTCATCAAAACAGATCGGACTATATTGCACTGCGCATCGGATTGAGATAAAAATAGAAGTCTCTTGCGGTTGAAGCATCTGATAGTGCACTATACTCATTTGCTACGGCAAATGGCACACAAACTAGGAACGGCAAAATTTGATAGCGCATTTTTGCGCCCATTTGACGAGACGCTAGTATAATAGCGCCTTTTTCTTTGTGTGACATTTCCTCGTGGCATAGATCAATTCAAGTGATAGGTGAGAAAAACTATGTTAAATAAATTAATGAACAAAATTTTAGGAGGAACTGTGAATACAACAGATAATCAGGTTACTGCGCAAGTGAAAGCAGAACCAACAGTAGCAAAAACTGCTACTCTTACAGCTGTGGCTGAAGGCGAGCAAAAACAAACGCGTCGCCGTACAAATACACGCCGCCCTGCTGGCGAAGGTCGTACGCGCCAACAAACAGCTGGTGAAGGTGAGGGTGCAACACGCCAACGCCGTTCTACAAATACTCGCACAAGTGCGAATGGTGGCCGTACTAATACGACTCGCCGTACAAATACACGTCGCAATGCCGAACAAGGTGAAGGTCAAGAACGCAAAACTCGTCAAACTCGTGCACCGCGTGGTGAAAATACACGTAATACGCGTACTAATAATGGTCGCAATGGTCAAAATGGTCAGAACCGCAATAATAACCGCCCAAATAACCGTTCTACAGGTTGGAATAATCAAGAGGAACAAGTGGAATTAGTCGGTCGTACGCCAAATGGCGCCAACAAGGGAAAATTCCAAATCATTCCACTAGGTGGTCTTGGTGAAATTGGTAAAAATATGACCATCTTCCAATACGAGGACGAAATCATCGTTCTTGACTCTGGGCTTGCATTCCCTAGTGAAGATATGCTTGGCGTAGATATCGTTATTCCTGATATGAGCTATATCATCGAGAATAAAGACCGCGTGAAAGCTGTCGTAATTACTCATGGTCATGAGGACCATATCGGTTCTTTGGCGTACCTTATGAAAGAAATTAGTTGCCCAGTATACGCAACAAACCTCGTTTGTGGATTAATCGAAGGCAAGTTTAAAGAACATAAGGTATCTCCAAAATGTCTGCGTACGATTGCTGCCGGCGATGAAGTTCAAATTGGTCAAGTGACTGTTGGTTTCATCCAAACAAATCATTCCATTCCTGACTCCTGCGCTGTATACTTTAATACACCAATCGGGACGGTTCTTCATACAGGGGACTTTAAAATTGACCAAACCCCAGTTGATGGCCGTTTGATGGATATGCACAAATTTGCTGAGCTCGGTAACAAAGGCGTATTAGCGCTATTATCGGACTCTACAAATGTAGAAAAACCAGGTACTACCGGTTCTGAAAGTTCTGTAGGTCCTGCGATTAAACAAGCTGTTGGAGAAGCAAAAGGCCGCGTTGTTTTGGCAACATTCGCATCCAACGTATCCCGTATCCAACAAGCTATTGATGCGGCGGTTATGTTCAACCGTAAGGTTGTAGTTATGGGCCGCAGCATGGTCAATGTTACAGAAATCGCCCAAGAGCGCGGATACTTGAATATTCCACCAAATACAATTATCGACGTAGATGTAATGCACAACTACACAGATGACCAAATCATGATCTTAACGACTGGTTCTCAAGGTGAACCGATGGCAGGCTTGTCCCGTATGGCAACAAGCAATCATCGTACTGTAGAATTGGCACCGAATGATACTGTTATCATCTCCGCTACACCAATTCCAGGCAACGAAGGTGCTGTAGGTAGAACTATCGATAACTTACTTCGTTTAGGTTGTAATGTGGTATATGGTAAAGACCGTGGTATCCACGTATCTGGTCATGCGAGCCAAGAAGAGCTTAAAACAATGCTTAACCTTGTTCGTCCAGAATACTTTATCCCAGTTCATGGTGAGTACCGTATGTTGCGTCGTCATGGTGAACTTGCTGTGGCCATGGGCGTAGATCCTAAGAAAGTTCTTATCGGCGATAATGGTCAAATTTTTGAATTTGATAAAGATGGTGGTCGCAAAGGTGGCCGCGTACAAGCTGGCGCTATCTTCGTTGATGGCCTTGGCGTTGGTGACGTAGGTAATATCGTTATCCGTGACCGTCAACAATTGGCACAAGAAGGTATGGTTATCGTTGTTATGGCGATGGACAAAGCTTCTGGTACTATCGTAGCTGGTCCAGATCTCGTATCTCGTGGCTTCGTATACGTTCGTGACGCAGAAGAACTTATGCTTGCTGCAGAGCGCCGTGTAGAACAAGTTCTTGAAGATTGCGAAATGCAACGCATCAAAGATTGGACAACCATTAAGCAAAACGTACGTGACGCATTGGGTAAATTCTTCTATGATAAAACCCGTCGTCGTCCTATGATTTTGCCAATTATTCAAGACGTATAGATATAATTAAGACAAGCAGTTGTTAAAGTAGTTATTTAACAACTGCTTGTTTTTCATTGGTATATGATTGTAAAATTAATGTAATCAAAGTAGGAGTTTTACAATTGGTAGCGAATACTATTTAGTAGAAGAGTAATAAGGGATAAAAGGAGGTGATGGTATGTCTGAACGGTTCCCAGTGAGTGGGGCTATTTTAAACTGGTTGCCTAAATATAGTGGTAAAGGTTATGAAGCTTTCTATAAGCGATTTCCAAAGTATGGAGAGTGGATTGCAGGTCGTGTGCATCCGACAATTTGTCAAATACAGGCATTAGCTACTTTTTCCAATGTACCGTTAGGATATATTTATTTAAAGAATCCTCCACCGTTATCGGATAAAGAGATTACTGATTTTAGAAAACTGAATGGTGAAATCGCTGACAGACCATATAGTCCTGAGTTAAGAGATACTATTTATGATATGCAGATTCGACAAGATTGGTTGAGCCAATATCGAAAGCTTAATTTAGGAATAGATGCGTTACCTTATGTAGGGAGCTTTTCTAAACGTATGGATAGCAGAGATCTTGTGCATCAAGCTTATTCGTTATTAGATATAGAGGCTGGCTGGCAAATAGGTGTAGCGGATCCGTTTACATATATACGCAAACGCATCGAGACTATAGATGTTACTGTATTTGTTAACGGCATCGTAGGCTCTAATACTAGACGTAAATTATCCGTTGATGAATTTAGAGGGTTTACATTAATTGATTCTTATGCACCTATTATTTTTATCAATGGAACTGACTCGAATCATGGTAGGCTGTTTACGATTATTCATGAGCTTTGTCATATATTATTAGGTGAAGAAGGCGTTACTGATAGCTCTTCTGAGCCGTATTGTAACAGCTTTGCAGGTGAATTTCTTGTGCCGAAATCCCAATTTATTCCTTTGTGGAATGAACATCCGGAGGATTATGAAACCATAGCTAAGCGCTTTAAGGTGAGTGAGTATGTTATCTATCGGATAGCATTAGAGCATGGATATATTACTCGAATTCAATATCATAACCTAGTGGAATGTTTTAATCAGAGATTAGAAAGCTTACCTGAACGAGAGACAAGAGATGGTGGAAATTTTTATGTCACTGCTCATGCTCGGTTGGGGGAAAGTTTTAGTCGTACTGTTGTCAAAGCCGCTCGAGCAGGCGAACTGGCATATCGAGATGCGTATGAGTTGTTAGGCTTACGTGGTAGTACTTTTACAAAATATGTGAATGAATATAGTTTTTAGGAGAGAAAACTATGTATGTCCTTGATAGTAATACCTTTATAGATGCAAAGAACCGATATTATGGGTTTGATATTGTTCCATCATTCTGGAATGAGTTGATATCTCACAGCAGAGGTAATATTTTAACTATTGATCACATTAAAAATGAAATTATGAGTGGTAATGATGAGTTATCTATTTGGTTTGACACTCATTATTTGAGGTTTACCGAAGCGACAAATGATGTTGAGATACAAAATACATATGCAGATATAGCTGAATATGTGATGTTAAATCAACAATATAAGGATGCTGAAAAACATCGTTTTTTGGCTAAAGCGGATCCTTGGCTTATAGCTTATGCGAGTGTCCACAGAGGTGTAGTTGTAACCCACGAAGTTCTAGCGGGACCAAAGACTACAAAAGTCAAGATACCGGATATATGTGAGCATTTTGATGTTTCATATGTGAATGTATTTGAAATGATGCGTCAATTACATATGGTAATATGAGATGAGGAGCTACTTTAGGTGGCTCCCTATTTTTCGTTATTTATATGTATTGCCAGTACTATAAATAGCACCACTATCGCAATTGTCTACTATATGGGGTATTTGAAGTTACCCTTTTAAACTGTTATAATTAAAAGATACCAATTAATATATCTTCTTATGTAAGAATGGTGATTTATGAATAAAACAAATACAAGAGCGATGGTAGAAACTGCGTTTGTTAGTGCTATAGGTGTTATGCTAGGTGCTATCAGTGTATATGTGCCTGGTTTCGCTTTTTTAGCATTTTTGGTTACGCCTGCAGCGATTGGAATAATTGGAACAAAATGGGGCCGCAAGTATAGTATATCGGCAGCCGTTATTACTACATTTTTGTCAGTAGTGTTATTCGGACCATGGAATGGATTGGCCGTAGGGTTATTTTCTGTTGTAGGCGTAGGGGTTGGAGAAGGCAATCGTCTTTCGTTGGGAACGATTAAACGGTTACTACTTCCTAGTATTGCCATGTTTATTGCTGTATTAGTTAGCCTAATTTCACAAGTATATATATCTGGTATTGACTTATCAATGATAGATACTCAAATAACTGAACAAGCTCGTACATTAGCAGAACAGGCGTTACAAACAAATCCTAATATGACACAAGAGCAAGCGGATTTATTCTTAGAAAGAATGAATAAGCTTACTGCTTCTTTGAAGGATATGTTTTTTGTAGCTGTGGCAATAGCCGCAGTAGCATATAGTTATGTAACAATTCAGATATCTATATGGTTAGGCAAGCGATTACATATTTCCATACCTCGATTTTTACCGATTGAAGAATGGAAGATGCCTATTTGGAGTGCTGGTTTATATGCACTTGGTATCATTGGGATTTATGGCGCTCCACATATTAATATGGAGTCTTCATGGATTACAACTATTAGTAATAATTTAGTTCTTCTTGGTAGTTCTATGTGTTCTGTTCATGGCTTTGCTGCTTTAGCAGATTTAATGAGTAGTTATCGCATGAGTAATAAATTGAAGTGGATATTACTTGGTGTATATGCCTTCTTCTTTGGACAAGCACTAGCGATATTTGGTGTTATAGATATGTTTTTAGATTTACGGACACGTTACAAAGCGCGTCAATAGTAATAGAAAGGAGGCCGTTATGAAATCCTTTCAACGGAGATGGAAAGGTTTAGAAATTACCATTGTTGCCGTTCTCGTATTATTGCTATTATTGCTGGCCTATTTAAATTGGGCTATTGCGATTTTAGCATTAATCATTGTAGTAGCGGCGTATTTGGTTAATTATAATACCCTTCATAACCGGCGTCGTTTAGCAAGAGAACAGTTTAGTGCGATGATGAAAAATGTCACACAAGCTTCTAACTTTGCTTTACAAAATTTGCCAATGGGGATTGTTCTTGTTAATAAACAAGGCACATTGGTGTGGAATAATAGTGTTTTTGCTGATTGGGTTAAGGTGGACTGGAATAAGCTCCAAAAAATGTCTGCTTTGTTGCCTGGTTTCCGTATCGATAAAATCTGGGGTAAGTCCGGATATATGACGGAAAAATATGAAAATCGATACTTCCAAATTATTTATAAATTTATCGATCCTCGGGATACGCGATCAGATATTGATAGTGAAGATGAACTGGCGGAACATGCAGTGATGGCATTGTACTTTAAGGACATTACTGACCTAGAAAAAGCCCGTATTAAAGCCGAAGAGGGACAGCCTGTATGGGGTATGATTCAAATCGATAATCTCGAAGAATTGACAAAAGGCCTTAGTGATCGTGAGTATACTAGTATTTGGACAGATATAAATAATATCATCATGGATGAAATCGATCGCTACGAAGGCTTTATTCGTAACTTCCAAGATGATATGTATACCTTTGCCATTTCTCGTGGTGCGCTTCATGAGATGGAGGAAGCCGGATTTAAAGTGCTCGAACGAATCCGTAAAGTACCATCTCCGCGTCAAGTACCAGCTACGATTTCTATTGGTATTAGTGAAAATGTAGGTTCTGTGAAAGATGTATCTGGTCGTGCTCGTGCAGCCTTAGATATCGCCTTAGGTCGCGGTGGTGACCAAGTGTGCATTATGGATGGTGAAAGTACGCGTTTCTTTGGTGGCAATACGGCAGGCGTTGAGAAGAATACGCGCGTTCGTGCTCGTGTTGTATCTCAAGCAATACATGAGCTTATGATTGATTCTGATAAGATTCTTATCATGGGGCATCAACGTGAAGACTACGATGCATTAGGTGGTATTATCGGTGTAGCCGCCATTGCTCGAGCACTTGGTAAAGACGTGCGCATTGCGCTTTCAAAAGAAACTAGCGCCATCGATAAAATGGTGAATGTTCTTAACGAGTCAGAGTTCTGGAAAGAGAATATTATTACTGCAGAAGCTGCAAGAGTATGGGTAGATGCGAATACGCTCACTGTCGTGTGTGATACGCATCGTCAGGAAATGGTGGCGGCTCAAGAGGCGCTTGAAATTTCTGAACGACGCATCGTTATCGACCATCATCGCCGCGCAGCGGACTTTGTGGAAAATCCATTGCTTACCTATTTGGAACCAACTGCATCGTCCACATCTGAACTCGTAACAGAGCTTGTACAATATGCAGGCGTTCCTGTGAAGCTTTCAAAAGCGGAAGCTACAGGTATTTATGCAGGTATCGTATTAGATACGAAGAACTTTGTTCAACAAACTGGGGCACGAACCTTTGAGGCTGCAGCATTTTTGCGTCGTGCAGGGGCGGATATCGACAGAGTCAAACAATTGTTTATTGAAACTTTCGATTCTATCCAATTGCGTGCTAAAATGGTATTTGAAGCAAGTCGTACTGAAGGGATTGCTATTTCCGTAGCGCCTGAAGGCTTGAAGGATATGATGGCGTTGGCTGCACAAAGTGCGGACATGCTCATCAGTAATGAAGATATTGAAGCTGCCTTTGTATTATATTCCCTAAATGATGGCGGTATCGGCGTTAGTGCTCGATCCAAGGGCAAGGTGAACGTACAAGTTGTAATGGAAGCCTTGGGTGGTGGCGGTCATAGAACTGTGGCGGGTGCTCAATTACAAGGTATGACCATAGAGGAAGCGAAGCAGGCCATTTTGGAGCATGCTCTTGATGCGCTTCATTCCGCAGAACAAGAGGAGGAACAACAATGAAAGTAGTATTGTTAGAAGACGTTAAAAAAGTTGGTAAAAAAGGCGAAATCGTTGAAGTTAGCGATGCATATGGTCGCAATGTATTGATCAAAAAGGGTCTTGGTCTTGAAGGTACAGCAACTAATGTAAATAATGCGAAACAAAAACAAGAATCCATTGCTCATAATAAAGCCGTTGCAAATGACGAAGCTAAGATCTTGGCAGCTCAATTGACTAAGGTTGAAGTAACTGTAAAAGTTCGCATGGGTGAAGAAGGTCGCGTATTCGGTTCCGTTACTGCAAAAGATATTTCCGATGCCGCTAAAGCTCAATACAAAGTAGATATCGATAAAAAGAAAATCGAAATCAAAGAACCATTGAAAACATTGGGCGTACATGACGTATTAGTTCGTGTTCATCCTGAAATTACAAGTACTATCAAGGTTAATGTAGTAGCCGAATAATAGTATTCACCATGCTCTTTGAGTATGGTGAATTCTTTTATCCATAGTGGTTGTGTGAAGGGGATTATCATGGATGTACGCATTCCACCGCATAATCTAGATGCGGAAAAGGCCGTTTTGGGGGCTTTATTAACTAATGGATCCAATATGGGTGCCGTTGTAGATACAGTGACGAGTATTCTTAAATCTGAAGATTTTTACCGCGATGCACATCGTATTATTTACGATGCTATTCTAGAAATCGTGCATGCCAATAAGACGGCTGATTTTATCACGGTTGGTGAAGAACTAGACCGTCGTAAGCGCCTCGATGCGGTAGGTGGTCTTGCTTATATTACATCTCTTGCGAATGAATCGGTTTCCTACAATGTTGAGGAACATGCGAAAATCATCAGCGAGAAAGCTCAGTTGCGCCGCCTCATCGATGCAGGGAATAAAATCGTAGGCATGACGTATGCTGGCGAAGATGAGCCGACGGCAATCCTCAATAAGGCAGAGCAAATGGTGCTAGACGTAAGCGGTCAAACTCAGTCTGAATCATCCTTTGCAGCCATTGGTGAAGTGGTTTTATCTAATCTAGATAAACTTAATGCACTGCAACAGCATGATGGTGCTATTACAGGCGTGCCAACAGGCTTTAAAGATGTAGACCACATTTTCAACGGCTTACAAAAATCTGACCTCATCCTCGTAGCGGCTCGTCCTGCGATGGGGAAAACAGCTTTCACCTTGAACATCGCTCAAAACGTAACGATGTTGTACGACAAGACGGTGGCGTTCTTTTCCCTGGAAATGGGCAAGGAACAGCTCGTTGGTCGTATTTTGTCCTCCGTGGCAGGTGTGAGCTCTGAAAAATTGCGCCGTGCGAACATGGATCCTGCTGACTGGGAAAAGGTTATTGCCGCAGCGGACCGCATGAGTAAATCCAAGCTCTTTATCGATGATACGCCGGGTCTTACCGTACAAGATATGCGCTCTAAATTGCGCCGTCTCAAGGTTGAACATGGCCTCGATCTCGTTATCGTCGACTATATCCAGTTGATGCAAGGTCGAAATGCTGGTAAGGGCAGTGAAAACCGTCAACAAGAGGTGTCCGAAATCTCTCGTAATCTTAAACTGATTGCCCGTGAATTTAACGTGCCGGTTATTGCTTTGTCTCAGTTATCTCGTAGTGTTGAAAGTAGACCAGATAAACGGCCTGTACTTTCGGACCTTCGTGAATCTGGTTCCCTCGAGCAGGATGCGGATATCGTTATCTTCTTGTACCGCGATAAATATTACGATGAAAACTCCGAAAAAGGGGACAATGCAGAAGTCCTCATTCGTAAACACCGTAATGGCTCCGTCGGTACCGTGGAACTCCAATTCGTTGGAGAATTAACACAATTTAGAGACGTAGAGTTCCGAGACCTAGGGCCGGAACAATAATGAAAACTATCGGGTAGTGCCTATATTGATGGGGCCGACTTTATTTCGACAACTTAGTTACAAAAAAGCACCACCTATCTCATGGCTCCAAACTATACGTAAGTCGCCTTTCGATAGGTGGTGCTCTTTTTGTATTACGTTAGCAAAAATAAGTCCCATCAATATAGTTGCACTCGATAGTTTTCGTTGTATTGTTGGGAGAGGAGCGTATGATGGTTAGAGGTACTGAGTTTTTTGTGTTTTACTTCTTTTGTGTGGCTCTTGGGTTAATAATTAGTGGGTTGTATTTAATTATCAAACGATTTTTATTACGTCGCAATGGAACTCCAGTAACGATTGTGTCTATACTTCCACGAGTTACAAAGGAAATACCATTTAGAGTGATTGGTGCGGATAGATATATTTATGGTTATGATATTAAGTATATTTTGAATGGTGAAACTCATACTGCTGAGAGTGTAGAGTTTTATATTCCTTTTGCACCAACCAGTGGACCTATGGTTCAATTTAGTCCGACAGGTGTGCTTGCAAAAAATGGAGAAGTAAGTATAGATAATGTGACGATAACTATTGAGTATGGCGCTGTTTCAATTGTATTAGGGGGATTAGTGTTATTAAGTTTGTTTTGATAGAAATAAATTAGCTATATTTAATAGTGTGTTAAACATATAGGCATCTAACATTAGATTATATATCTAGTGTTAGGTGTTTTTTATTTTTCTATAAAATTGCCTTTATAAAACAAACATATGTTTGAAAATACTTTGTTTTTTTGTTATACTAATCATACAAATTCTTGCGTTCTTAATTTTGTAAAAGCTAGTTGTTTAGCGGTTTAGGGAGGTGTTTGTATGGGCTCGGCTGATACGGATCGGCTGTATATGTGTATTGATTTGAAGTGTTTTTACGCATCTGTAGAATGCGCCGATTTGGGACTGGATCCGTTTACAACACCTCTGGTGGTGGCCGATGGTTCTCGTGGCAAGGGGGCTATTACGTTGGCTATTTCTCCAGCCTTAAAAAATTTAGGTGTTAAAAATCGCAGCCGATTATTTCAGATTCCACCGCATATTGAGTATTTGACGGTGAAGCCACATATGAAGCGGTATATGCAGGTGTCTGCTGAGATTTATGGAACCTTGCTCAAGTATGTGGCGCCCGAAGATGTACATGTGTACTCTATCGACGAGTATTTCATCGATATCACGCCTTATTTGCCATTATATAAAAAGACGCCTCGTCAGTTGGCGCAGATGTTGCTTGATGCGGTGCTAGCGGCAACGAAGATTTATGCCACCGTTGGGATTGGAACGAATTTGTTTCTCGCCAAGATTGCCCTCGATATTTTGGCGAAACATGCACCTGATTTTATAGGTTATCTTGATGAAAGCCTTTTTAAAGAGAAAATTTGGTATCATCAGCCCTTGACCGATATATGGCAGATTGGTAAGGGCATAGCTAATCGTTTGCATAAGTATGGTGCTTATGACTTACATGGTATTACTATGATTCCAGAGGCGAAGTTGTACAAGGAGTTTGGCATTAATGCAGAGCTCATAATCGATCATGCTTGGGGCCGTGAGCCTTGTACGATTGCGGATATCCATGCGTATCGACCTATTAAGCACTCTATCTCTCACAGTCAGATTTTGTTGCGTAATTATACCTATGAAGAGGTATACGTGCCTATGCGCGAAATGGTAGAGTCCTTGGTGTTAGAGCTTTTACAAATCAAAGGGGTTACGAACCATATTCACGTTCATATCGGCTATGCAGATGAAATGGTGCGATCTACAGGGGGTTCTAAAAAGCTTAAGCAGTACACTGACTCTTTGCAGGTGTTAACGGCGGCAGTTATTAAATTATATGAGCAGCATTGCCGTAAAAATGAGCTCATCCGTCGCATAGGAATCAGCTTTGAGGATTTAGTCAATCGATCTGCCATACCTCAAGAGGTGGACCTATTTAGCACTTTTACTACAAATGCAGAGGAAAAAGAACGACAGGTACAAGAGGCTATGCTATCCATTAAGGAACAGTTTGGTAAGAATTCTATTTTGCGTGCCTCTAGTTTGCAAGAGGAAGGAACCATGCGCTTTAGAAATACCTTGGTAGGCGGTCATAATGGGGAATAGATATTATAATGGATACATTGGAAATATATTAGTGGCGTAAGGGGAGGTATAAATTAATGAAACATCGCATGTCTCGTTTACAGCGAGCAAAACAATTTATGCCCTTTGCGGCATTGAGGGGCTTTGAAGTTTTATTAACCGCTGTAGCAAGGCCAAAAGAAGAGAGGGCAGAACTATCAGAGGATCAAATAGATGAGTTAAATACAGTTTTACAATCTGTACGCTGTGGGGAGTGGATACGAATTGTTTACTATGACAAACGAAAATATACGGAACTCATAGGAGCTGTTGATATGATTAGTGCGCAATTACAAATTCTCTCTGTACAAGGGACTGTTATTCCTTTCAGACATATTAAAGAGCTGAATATGTATGATATGTAAATATAAATATAAATAACGGCTTTTGTTGTGTATGGTAAATAGACTAGAGTTAAGGAATAATTAGGTATACAATAATATTATGGGTTAATATAGCTTGATAATAAATGTTTGAATTCGATTAGCTGTAGTATACCTATATAGTTTTTTATTTCTTAACTTAGAAAGGCGGTGTATGTAATGCATGATGTCATATCATTACTTATCAATCGCTATGATTTTTTTCTCCAGTTGTTATGGGAGCATATAGAAATTTCAGTATTAGCTTCTGTTATTGCTACCGTCATCGGTGGATTGTTGGGTGTGCTTATATATGAATATAAACGGCTAGCTACGCCAGTTATGGTAGTGGTTAATTTCCTCTATACGATTCCATCTATATCGATGTTAGGTCTTTTATTATATGTATCTGGCGTTGGTAATACGACAGCTATCATTGCATTGGTTATCTATGCTTTATTACCGATGGTACGGAATACATTTACTGGTCTTAACCAGATTGACAAAGCCATGTGTGAAGCGGGAATTGCGTTAGGGCTCACTCGGATTCAACGTTTGTGGAACATAGAGATTCCCTTGGCTATGCCGACCATTATGGCAGGTATACGGACCATGCTTGTTATGACCATTGCCTTGACAGGTATTGCATCCTTTATTGGTGCCGGTGGATTAGGTGTGGCGATTTATAGGGGGATTACAACGAATCAAAGTGCTTTGACGATTGCCGGTAGTCTACTGATTGCACTATTAGCCATTACTGTTGATGCGCTTTTTTCTCTAGGTGAAAGAGTAACGCGTATTAGCCCTCATATGAAGCGCTATACGATTATATTTGTTTCGATTATGACGCTAATTGCAATGGGTATAGGTGGCTGGGCTATGTATTGCCGTCATGTGAAGACCGATGTTATTCATATTGCAACGAAACCTATGACGGAACAGCTTATTTTAGGGAATGTTTTAAAAGAATTAATCGAGAAGAAGACTGATTTAACCGTAGAGGTTACAGAAGGTGTAGGTGGTGGTACATCAAATATTCAACCAGCTATGCTTTCCGGCCAATTTGATATATATCCTGAATATACTGGTACAGCTTGGTCTGCTGTGCTGAAACGTACGGATGCGTATGATGAAAGCCTATTTAATGAGCTTTCACAGGCCTATAAAGAGAAATATAATTTTGAGTGGGTGGGCATGTACGGCTTTAATAATACCTATGGCATAGGAGTGCGTAATGAGATTGCTCAGACCTATGGTGTAAAAACGTATTCCGATCTTGCTCGTATAGCACCATCCCTAACATTAGGCGGGGAATATGATTTCTTTGGCCGTGAGGATGGCTATGCTGGATTACAACGCGTGTATGGCATGAACTTTAAAGCTACTAAAGATATGGATATAGGCCTAAAATATACGGCTATTAGTCGTGGTGAGGTGGATGCAATGCCGATATTCACAACTGATGGTCAATTAAGTATTGCACCGATTACGGTGTTACAAGATGATAAACATTTATATCCATCCTATATGTCTGGTAATGTAGTGCGTAGCGAAGTGTTGATCGCTCATCCTGAACTGCGACCTGTATTAGAAAGTTTGAATCATACGATTACAGATCAAGAGATGGCGAAGATGAATTACGCCGTTGAAACGGAACATCAATTGCCAGCTGATGTAGCACATAAATTCCTGGTAGAACGAAATTTGATATAAGGTGAATATAGTTAGATATAAAGTAAAGAAAATTTGATATATAGTGAATATAATTTTGTATTGACATTTAATCTCCTTTAATATAGAATAAATATATGAACAGATGTTCATATAAGAAAAGAATATCTAATAGAAACCTCTAATAAGTATTAGCAATATATTAACCTAATATGTTAAAATACATGAATAGAAACTTTCACTATTATCAAAGGAGATATCATGGAAGAAACATTATTGCTGAAGGATTTGAACTGTGCGAACTGCGCAGCGAAAATTGAAGATCGTATCCGTAAAATGGATGTGGTAGAAACTGCAAACTTTACAATTGCTACTCATCAGTTAAAATTGACTGGTTCTTGGGAAGACCGTGAAGCGCTTAAACGTGACATTCAAGATATTTGTGATGCTATCGAAGAAGGCGTTACAGTGGCAGATTATGAGCGTAAATCTAAAGCGTCTGTAGATGAACACGGTCATGACCACGATCGTGGTAGTGATGCTGTAACAATTGCAGTCATCGTAGCAGGCTTGTTATTCATGCTTTATGAAGTTTTGTCATCCTTTGTCCCATCCATCAGCTTGCCAGAGAGTATTGAGACTCCAATTTACTATGTTGCGTATATTCTTCTTGCGTTCCCAGTATTGCGTATCGCAGGTCGTAATATCTTAAAAGGTCAAGTATTTGATGAGAACTTCTTGATGTCTATCGCTACATTGGGCGCCATTGCAATCGACGCATTGCCTGAAGCAGTAGGCGTTATCTTGTTTTACCGTATTGGTGAGTTCTTCGAAGAAAAAGCAACTGATCGTAGTCGTACAGAAATCATGAACGCTGTCGATATGCGTCCTCAAGAGGTGCGCGTTGTAGACACAGGCTGTGGTGGTGAAATTGTAGTTATGGCTCCTGAAAAGGTTGAAGTAGGCTGGACTATCGAAGTTCGTCCTGGTGATTTAATCCCTCTAGACGGTACCGTACTTGAAGGTGAAACTCGTGTTAATACAGCTCCTGTAACGGGTGAACCTGTACCTGTTCGCGCTGTACCTGGTACACAACTCATGTCTGGTTGTATCAACGAATCTGGTCGCATTACGATGCGCGTTGATAAGGTTCTTGAAGAATCTATGGTTACAAAAATCCTAGATGCCGTTGAAAACGCAGCATCTTCTAAACCTAAAATCGACCGTTTTATTACGCGTTTCGCTCGCGTATACACACCAATCGTTGTAGCTTTTGCATTGGCTGTAGCTATCATTCCGTCCCTTATTACAGGTGAATGGCATAAATGGATCTACACAGCCTTAACATTCCTCGTTATTTCTTGCCCATGTGCATTGGTGCTTAGCGTGCCACTCGCATTCTTCTCCGGTATCGGCAATGCGTCTAAACACGGTATCTTGCTTAAAGGTGGTCGCGTTATCGAGGCGTTGGCTAATGTGAAAGCAGTAGCTCTTGATAAAACTGGTACTATCACATCTGGTGAATTTAAAGTACAAAACGTAGAAACTGTAGGCTCCCATGTGAGCAATGCTCAATTATTATCTATGGCGGCTGCTATTGAAGCAGTATCTACACATCCAATCGCAACAAGCATCGTTTCCGAAGCAAAGGCACAAGGTATCGTTGTAGAAGCGTCTGACTTTGTTCAAGAATTAGCAGGCGAAGGTATGGTTGGCACCGTTGATGGTCAACAAGTCCTCGTTGGTAATCGTCGTCTCATGGAACGCTATGCTGTTCAAGGTTACCCAACAGAAGCTGCTGCATACGGCACAGAAGTACTAGTAGCAGAAGGTAATGTATACCTCGGTCGCATTATTATCGCTGATGAAGCTCGTCCAGATTCCGCAGAAGCGATTGCAGATCTTAATGGTCAAGATATTAAAACAGTCATGCTTACAGGTGATGCTGAAGCAAGTGCTAATTATATTGCTAAAGAAACTGGCGTAAGTGCGGTTCGTGCTCAATTGTTGCCACAAGATAAATTGTCTGTTGTACAAGATATTCGCTCTGAATATGGTCCAACTATGTTCGTAGGCGACGGCATCAACGATGCACCAGTGCTTGCTGGTGCTGATGTAGGTGGCGCGATGGGTAGCGGTGCTGATGCGGCTATCGAAGCGGCAGACGTTGTATTCATGCGTCCATCCTTGACTGCTATTGCACATATCCTTGACTTGTCCAAAGCGACTTTGCGCGTAGCATGGCAAAACGTAGTATTCGCTATTGCTGTTAAAATTCTTATCATGGCACTAGGTCTTATGGGCTATGCATCCATGTGGTGGGCGGTATTTGGTGATACTGGTGTATCCATCCTTTGTATTTTGAACTCTATTCGTATCTTGCGCCGTTAATTTGGTGAAAGTAATCCAATAGAGTAATACAGAAATATAACAAATGACATGATTCTGATCTGACAGAGTAGGATAAAACAAATAACCTCTATATTAGCGACAAGCCAGTATAGAGGTTATTTTTATAAGCTTTAACCTAATGATATATTATTGATTATTTGTTTGCATACTTACTCACTGTAAGTTTTAGTGGTTTAATCTTTTGGTGGATTTTTAGTTTAGCAGCCTTATTAATCTATCTGTTCGCTAGATTTGATATAAGAATAGTTTTGAGATGCTTTTAACATATACAGTTGTGCATTGTTAATAGACATAAAGCGGTTTATGTATATACTACATAAACAAAACTTTCACAATTGAATTGAATAATAGCTATAAAATAGTATATAATTTATTAGATGATTACTATATGTTCGTTGGAAGGAGGGATAGCATGATCACGGTGTACAAACACATAGAAGAAGAGTTGGTTTCAGACTGCACTGTATCAGATGCCACAAAAGGTTCTTGGGTAAATTTGGTGAACCCAGACCCCGATGAGTTGTCCCTCATCAATATTTTGACGGAAATTCCAACGGACGTTTTAAAGACCGCCCTCGATATGGAAGAACGTTCTCACGTGGAGTTAGAGGACAACTATATTTTCGTGGTTATCAACATTCCTGCGATTCGTGGTAATGATATGTACGATACGGTGCCACTTGGTATCTTTTTGACGCCTGACTTTTTCATTACCGTATGTCTTGAAGAGTCCGAGGTGTTGTATCCGTTCATTTCAAACCAACTGTCTACGTTCTATACGTATAAAAAGACGCGGTTCTTGTTCCAAATCTTGTACCGTACAGCGACGTTGTTCTTGCGCTACTTGCAACAAATTAATCGCCGTACAGATGACATTGAAGTCCAATTGCGTCATACAACAAAGAACAAAGACTTTTTCCAATTGTTGGAATTACAGAAATCCATGACGTACTTTACCTCTGCGTTGCGCACGAATGGTACCGTTATGGAACGTCTATTACGCTTGCGTGGACACAGCACCTATAGACATTTGCTCAAGATGTACGAAGAGGATGAAGATTTACTAGAGGACGTTATCATCGAGAATAAACAGGCCATTGAGATGGTTGAAATGTATTCTAATATCTTGATGAATATGATGAATGCCTTCACATCTATTATCTCTAATAACCTCAACATGGTTATGAAAATGTTGGCAACCCTTACCATTACAATGGCCGTGCCAACGATCATATTCAGCTTGTGGGGGACAAACGTGCACTTGCCGTTCCAAGATGATCCAGATGGTTTTGTGAAAGTTGTCGTTATTTCTGTTATTTGCTCTGCTATCGCCATCTTTGGCATGTGGAAAAAAGATTTGTTCTAATGGTGATGAACAGTTGAAATTTCAAATTCATATCAACTGTACAGAGTAACACTACATATATGGCGACTATAAGTCTATATGGAAGCACTAAATACACATGAAAAAAGCTGGCTCATAGCCAGCTTTTTTACTTGCTTAACTATTACGTTATTGCTTATTATTGGACCAATCTGATATAATAGTACCGTTATGGAGAGGTGTCCGAGTGGTTTAAGGAGCTGGTCTTGAAAACCAGTGACTCCGCAAGGGGCCGTGGGTTCGAATCCCACCCTCTCCGCCACATAAACAGTAATATGCCAGAAGTACTATAAAATCTACAGAAGTGTAGGGATTATATAGTCTTCTGGCTTTTTTATTATATAATCACATAGAATATATAACTTTGGCTGTAAAATAATATTTTACATTGTTAATGATTATAGTATTAAGTCGTAAATTTGAGTATATTTTAACTAGAAGACTATTAAATAATAGAATTTAATAATAGAAAACTACTATAAAGTTATATCTTCATTTTTTCTAGTTATTATGCTAATATGAAAAAATGAATTCATTGTTATGGGAGTGATTGAAAATGTTTGAAATCATTGTGATTGTTATTATTATAATAATATATAAGTGTAGTGTTAACTCTTCAACGAGTAAAGCTTTTAAAGAAGGTATTTATAGAGATCAATATGAAATGCTATTAGAATTCTCTTGTAAAGGGTTTGATAAATTAGGTTATCATACAGAAGATGATGAAGAAGATGCTCTTATGGGGTTTCGTTTAAAATTTTATGATATAAAAAAAAGGGCTTGTATAGCTAGAGTACAGCTAATAACATTGAATAACTATGAAGAGTTAAAATTGAAACATAGATACTGTATAAGAATAGAGTATATAAGATTAATTAATTCTGATGAAATTAATTATTATGACAGTTTTTGTAGTTATGCAAATGAATCACGAACAGAATTGACAAGAAGTTTTATTCATAGAGTTGAACGACAAAAAGATATGACAACAATATATACGTGTCAATCAAAATGGGTTAATCTAGAAAATGATATAGAAAAAATTGATGAATCTTCTTGGTGTAATATAATATGGAGTAGAATTAAATTTATTGAAAAAGAAATTGATCGATTACAGGAATTATTTTATAAAAGTTGACTTTAGTCTAAGAAATATTAATGTATAAGTTAATAATATAGTACTGATAAGAGGATATAAGTATAGTCTTATAATTGTTTTCGTATATAGTTAGTAGATTATTTTGAAGTCAAATAATTATAAAATTTTGATTAGCACTGATATGACATAATTGATTTAACACACGCTCTTTAGGAGACTCCTAGAGGGCGTGTATTTTAAGCAAGTTATTCTTTTCTATGGCGATAAAGAAGATTTCATATTAGAATGATCAGAGGAATATTTTAGGAATATGTTTTATGAACGTATATTATATAAAAATATTAATAACTATAGTTAGAATATTGTAGATGTTTATGATATATGATGAAATAAGATACATTTATTATTAAGAATAGCATTAAAATCTTTTCTGACGATAGAACTAGATTAATATTTTATAGAAGAGATATTATTGTGAGGTAATAATGCGAATAACACTTAAAAATATAGCTAAAGTCAAAACTGCAGACATTGATATAAAGGGAATTACTGTGATTGCAGGTGATAATAATACTGGTAAAAGCACTATTGGTAAAGCGTTATTTTCTATTTTTAATGGTTTAAATAATATTGAACAGAAACTATATATGGATAAATTTCTGTCATTGGAAAATATTATATATACCTTCTGTACAAACTCTTTTTCTAGCCCTTTTATTGATCAAAAAAATAAAAATTTAATTATACACGATATTGATACTAATATATTGATAAAGGAGCTATTAAAAGTTAATACTATTAATAGGAATAATGAGTTAGAGATTGAGTCGGTTCTGAATAAATACTTAAGTTCTGAGGTTCGTAAAGCTAAAGGTTTAAATGAGTGGAGCGAACTAATAAAAAAAGTTCAAGAGATTTTGTTAGTAAATATGGAGGATTATATTAAGCATATTCTATCTAATGAGTTATTCAATGAGTTTAATGGACAAACTATCAATATTTTTGAAGCTTTAGAGGGTATTATTTCTGTAAGTATTTCTAATCAGGAGGTAGTTGTTAAAATAAATTCTGATAATACTATATTTATTAAATCTCTTCCAAAATCTCAAATTAATGTTAATTTGGTTTACATAGATAATCCTTTTATTTTAGATGATGTATTAAATGATCTATTTGTAGATCACTCAATATACACTAATCATAGAAAAAATACATTAGAAAAGTTAGTAATAAGTAAAAGTATTAATAATATTGATAGTATAGTAAGTAATAGTAAATTCCAAAAAGTAATGGATCTTATTAATGGTATTGTTCCAGGTAATCTTGACTTTGCTAATAGTACTTTGTTTTATGTTTATAATAAGAAACGATTAAATGCTAAAAATTTATCGACAGGTATTAAAACATTTGCTATATTAAAAAAATTACTTTTAAGTGGTGGTATTAGTAATAATGGTGTTATTATACTAGATGAGCCAGAGATACATCTTCATCCAGAATGGCAACTAATATTAGCCGAATTAATCGTATTATTGCAGAAAGAGTTTAACTTACATATTCTTATAACTACACATAGTCCATATTTTTTAAATGCAATAGAGGTATATGTTGCTAAACATAATATTAATGATAAATGTAAATATTACTTGTCAAAATGTATAGAAAATAGTGAGAGTGTTACATTTGATGATGTAAGTAATGAAATTGATTTAATTTATAAAAAGTTAGTAAAACCGCTGCAGAAGCTTGAAGACTTGAGGTATAGATTATGACAGATTACTTTTTTAAATATGTAGGCTGTTTAAAAAGTTTAAAAGAAACATCAAAAGATACAGCAAATCAAGAATACATGACAAATTGTGAAGGTATAGTATTTGACTTTGACTCTATTAAGCAAGAATACACTAAATGTCTGTCTATGTCATATACAGTATGTAAATCTTGTGACGCATTGAAGTGGGATGATACACATAAAATTTTGATTGAATTTAAAAATAGGAATTTTAATAATAAAGAGATTAAAGATAAAATTCAAGCTTC
>CAJZEE010000026.1 GCA_915066865.1 uncultured Veillonella sp. | reverse complement strand
CCTTTTGAATTATCTGAGGTGGTTTACTTTTTATCGATTTTTTTAGTATAATACACTTTAGTACATATTTTATTTTGTACTGATTCTGCCATATATCACAGAAAGGAATTCCGAATTCGTAAAGGCGAATAGCGCAAGTACCCGCGAAGGCAGTCGTTAGGGTAGACGAGGTGAAGAGTGATCGAGTCATCAGCGGATGCTCTTCCGGCATATTCATGTCGTAACAGGTATTAAAAAACCCATCGGTAACGATGGGGACAAAGTATATCTGAATGAATTGTATTGAACTAATAATTAATACATTAAATAGAATATTAATCTAGAACATTAATTTGTTAGCCTTAGTTATTGGCTGGGGCTAAAATGCCCCCAGTTATAGGAGGATATACTTATGTGCGGTATCGTAGGATACATTGGCTTTAATCAAGCATCTGATTTCTTATTGGACGGTATGGCGAAATTAGAATACCGTGGTTATGATTCTGCAGGCATCGCTATTATTGGTGCTGAAAATGTTATTAAAATTCAAAAAAAGGTTGGCCGTCTCTCCAATTTAGAGACTATCGTGAAAGCGGATCCTAATGAAGGAACTGTAGGTATCGGACATACTCGTTGGGCTACACATGGTCGTCCATCCGATATGAATGCGCATCCTCATGCATCTGAAGATGGTAAATTTGCTGTTGTTCACAACGGTATTATTGAAAACTACATGCCTTTAAAAGAAGAGCTCATCGAAAAAGGGTACCATTTCAAATCTGAAACTGATACAGAAGTAGTAGCTCATTTATTAGAGGATATGTACGATGGCGATTTCGTAGGTACTGTACGCCGCATGCTTGCTCGTGTTGACGGTGCGTATGCTCTTGAAATCATCTGTGCTGATGAGCCAGACAAAATCATTTGTACTAAAAAAGAAAATCCATTGGTTATCGGCCTTGGTAAAGGTGAAAACTTTGTAGCATCCGATATTCCAGCTATTATTAACTACACACGTGATACATACATCTTGAGCGATGGTGAAATGGCTATCGTTACTCGCGATACTGTATCTGTATTTGACCGTGAAGGTAATCCAGTTGATAAAGAAGTATTTCACGTTAACTGGAATGCGGAAGCAGCAGAAAAAGGCGGTTATGAACACTTTATGTTGAAAGAAATTCATGATCAACCTAAGGCTGTTCGTGATACATTTGGTACACATATTTCTGAAGATGGTAAGACAGCTATCTTTGATGAGTTGAATTGGACTGCTGAAGATGTGGCAGCTTTTAATAAAATTCTCATCGTTGCATGCGGTACTGCATACCATGCAGGGCTTGTAACAAAACAATATATTGAAAACTTGGCGCGCATTCCAGTTGATGTGGAAATCGCATCTGAATATCGTTACAGCAACCCGTTGACTGATGATAAAACATTATGTATCGTTATCAGCCAATCCGGTGAAACATCCGATACATTGGCGGCCTTGAAGGAAGCTAAACGCCTTGGTGCCAAATCCTTGGCTATTACCAATGTTGTTGGTTCCAGCATTTCTCGTGAAGCGGATAACAAAGTTTACACATGGGCTGGTCCTGAAATTTCTGTAGCGTCTACAAAAGCGTACACTACTCAATTAGTAGCAGGCTTGTTGTTCGCTGTATACCTTGGCCAATTAAACGGCAAAATGAATCCAGCTGTAGGCGAAGAAATTCTTAGCGGTGTTAAAAACTTGCCTGCATTGATTCACGAGATCTTTGAAGTAGACGAAGATATGAAAGCCTTTGCTAAACATTATGGCTTCAAATCTGATGCGTTCTTCTTGGGCCGTGCTATCGACTACGCAGTAGCGATGGAAGGGGCTTTGAAATTGAAAGAAATTTCTTACATCCACGCTGAGGCTTACGCTGGTGGTGAATTGAAACATGGTACCTTGGCTCTTATCGAAGAAGGCGTACCTGTTATCGCATTGGCTACACAAGAGGATGTTTATGACAAGATGATCAGCAACATCCGCGAAGTAAAAGCGCGTGAAGCTATCGTAATCGGCATCGGTATGAAAGGTGACGAAGAATTATCTAAACACGTTGACCACACAATCTATGTGCCTCGTGCAAATAAATTCATCGCTCCAATCTTAGCGGTTGTACCATTGCAATTATTGGCGTACTACGCAGCGATTACTCGTGGTGCAGACGTAGACAAGCCACGTAACTTGGCTAAATCTGTAACCGTAGAATAATATATATAACCAACAGTGCTTTGGCACTGTTGGTTTATTTCAATATAGGGAGACTATTATGGCAGTTATATTTTCCGGCATCCAACCAAGTGGGGAGTTAACACTTGGTAACTATTTGGGGGCTTTACGTAATTTCTTAGACTATCAAGATACTGATGAATGTTACTATTGCATCGTTAACCAACATGCGATCACTGTACCGCAAGATCCAAAAGAGTTATTCCAAAATACTCGTAATTTGGCTGCAGTATATCTTGCAGTTGGCCTCGATCCTAAAAAGGTAACATTATTCGTACAATCCGAAGTACCTGAGCATGTTAAGCTCGGTTGGGTTATGCAATCTATTAGCTATGTTGGCGAATTAGAGCGTATGACTCAGTACAAAGATAAGTCTCAAAAGCAAGGTGACTCTATTCCTACAGCGTTGCTTACGTATCCACCATTGATGGCGGCAGATATTCTGCTATATGGTACGAATTATGTTCCTGTAGGTGAAGACCAAAAGCAACACCTTGAGCTGACTCGTAATTTAGCAGAGCGTTTTAACCGTAAATTCGGTGAAACTTTCGTAGTACCTGATATTAAGGTAGGCGAAGGTGGTGCTCGTGTTATGAGCTTACAAGAGCCAACCAAAAAAATGAGTAAATCTGATGATAACCAAAATGCTACAATTCGTCTTTTGGATGCTCCAGATTTGATTGTGAAAAAATTGAAACGCGCTCAAACTGATTCTGATAATGCAGTGCGTTATGATAAAGAGAATAAACCTGGCATTTCTAACTTGATGGGAATATACCGTGCCATTACGAAAGACAGCTACGAAGCTATCGAAGAAATGTACGCTGGCAAAGGTTACGGTGTATTTAAATCCGATATTGCTGATCTATTAGTAGCAACCCTTGAACCAATTCAACAACGTTACAATGAATTGATTACAAGCCCTGAATTGGATGTAATCCTTGATGAAGGGGCTGCTAAGGCGCATGCTAAAGCAAGTGCAATGTATCGTAAGGTAGAACAAGCTATGGGCTTGTGCCGTAAATAAAATCATATAGTAGACTTTCAATTTGTGAGGTAAACCATGACGAAACAAGAGGCGATGGAACGCTTTTCATCAGGTGCCGTACAACAGAGCTTAGAAATACATCGCGGTATACAGTGGACCGGTCGCATCATCGGTCTAGTTGCGTGTGCGTTGATTGTAAAATATATGCCCTCAGACTGGGCGGAACGTGTATGGTATTATCTGTTGCTGCTCGTGATATTATGGACCCTTCATAGATTAGGTGAAAGTCAAGCTTTTATCTGTGAAAAGGGCCTCGTGTTAAAACGTAGGCCTTTTTCTGTGAAAGAATACTTTCACAGTTTATTTTATGGGGATGAATATTTCGTCTTTGTTGATTATGAGCATATTATCGGATTCACTGAGGAATGGCGCGAGTTGCAAGCGATGAATGGTCATGGTGGAATCTATGTGATACCACTTGATCTGCATCAGGTGTCGTACAATGATAAAATGGCGATGATTGAGGCCATCCATAAACATACGCAGTCATAAAGCATAAGCACTAAACGTCATATAATATAGGCATACAGCGATATAAACATAGGCCTACAGAATCATAGAATAAATGAATCTAGAAACATAAAATATATGACAAGAATCTATAAAATGAAAAATCCACAAATTTATTGAATTAACTATTTACAACTTTAACGAACTAAAGTATAATACAATCATTAAGTACGGAATCTAAATCTGTATTGAACATATTATTAAGTAGAAAATAGGCGATAATTGCTGTGGAGGATAGTTATGAATTGGAAAAAGATGATGGCCGTTGGCCTTGCAGCTGTATCTATGATGGCATTTGTAACAGGTTGTGGTGGTGACACTAAAAAGGCTAATACAGAATTGCCTAAGAAAGTTGTTATCGGTTTAGATGATAGTTTCCCTCCAATGGGCTTTAAAGATGAAAAAGGTGAAATCGTCGGGTTTGATATCGACATGGCTAAAGAAGCAGCTAAACGTGCTGGCATGGATGTAGAATTCAAAGCTATCGACTGGTCCAGTAAAGAAGCGGAACTAAAATCTAAAAAAATTGATGCTTTGTGGAATGGCTTAACAGTTTCTCCTGAGCGCGAGAAAAATATTTTGTTCTCTAACACATATATGAAGGATAAACAATACGTCATTGTTCGTAGTGACGATGACTCCATTAAAGGTAAAGCTGATTTAGCTGGTAAGGTAGTAGGCGTGCAACAAGCTAGTACTGGTGAAGCAGCATTGCAAAACGACCCAAGTGGTAAGACTGTTAAGGAGACAAAATCCTATGCGGATTTTGTAAGTGCATTTATGGATCTTGGTATTGGTCGTGTTGATGCGGTTATTGCTGACGGTGTAATCGCTCGTTATCTTATGACAAAAGAACCTGGTAAATACAAAATTGTAGAAGGTACTGACTACGGTGTTGATAATTTCGCTGTTGGTTTCCGTAAAGATGATACTGCTTTGCGTGACAAAATTAATGGTATCTTAGCTGAAATGAAAAAAGACGGTACTGCTGATAAAATTGCTGAAAAATGGTTAGGCTCAGGCGCAGACTTAGATAAGAGCGATGCTAAATAGTACAATTCGTGATATACTAATAGTACTATGGTCAGTAGGTACAACTGATAATTAAAGAACGAAATGTACACTAGAGAAGCGGCCAGATGGCCCTTCTCTAGTCGTGTTTTGAAGGAGTCTTTCATGTTAGATTATTTATTGCAGATTATCCCAACCATCGCTGATGGTTTAAAGGTAACCGTATCGCTATTCTGTATTGTATGGATTTTATCTATTCCTGGTGGCATTTTAATGGCTATGTTACGTCTATCTAAATTGCCTTTAGTAGATAAGTTTGTTGATGCTTTCGTGTATTTGATGCGTGGCACACCGTTGATGTTACAAATTTTATTCGTCTATTATGCCTTGCCAATCATTACAGACGGTGCCATTCAGATGGATGACGCGACGGCAGCAGTTCTTACCTTCGTCTTAAACTACGCAGCTTATTTATGTGAGATTTTCCGTGGGGGTATTCAATCTATCTCTCGAGGTCAGTACGAAGGGGCGAAGGTTCTTGGTTTTACCTATGCACAAACTATGCGTAAGATCATCTTGCCACAAATGTTTAAACGTGTATTGCCTCCTCTTGCGAATGAGACGATTAACTTATTGAAAGATACATCTCTCGTGTATGTATTGGCAATGAATGATATCTTGCGTATTACAAAATCTATCGTACAACGTGATTTTGATATTTCTGCATTTCTCGTGGCAGCATTATTCTACTTAATCTTTACCTTTATTTTGACGAATATCTTCAGCTACTTAGAACGAAGATTTGCTGTATACGAAGATTAATCTAATTCTATAGTAGTTTGTCGTATGTAATGGTGTAGCTAGTTTTATAGGCGAGATACTTGTATTTTATGTCTATAGATGCGATTTCGTAGATGAGATATCTTTACTTGAGACGCTAATTATATACTTAATCTGACGATGTAAGAGGTACTTATGACATTTGTAAATATGGAGCGTATTGAAAAACGCTTTAATAATCAAACCGTATTGCGCGATGTGTCGCTCAAAATGAATAGAGGAGAAATCGTTTCTATTATCGGACCTTCTGGTTCTGGTAAATCTACATTTTTACGCTGCTTGGGTCAGTTAGAAACGATTGATGGAGGCTCTATTACCGTTGATGGTACGATTCTTGCTAGTACTGAAAATGGGGTTGTAAAATACGCTTCTCCTCAAACTCAGCATGAATTATTGCTCCGCATGGGTATGGTATTCCAATCTTTCAATTTGTTCCCGCATATGACGGTATTAGATAATATTATGATTGCTCCACGTATGGTAAAAGGTATGAAAGATGACGAAATCTCACCGATTGCAGAGCAATTACTCAATAAAGTAGGATTATGGGAAAAACGAGATATGTATCCATCTCGCTTGTCTGGCGGTCAGCAACAGCGTGTAGCTATTGCCCGTGCGCTAGCGATGAATCCAGAAATCATGCTTTTTGATGAACCTACATCTGCTCTTGATCCTGAGCTTACTGGTGAGGTTCTTAAGACAATCAAACAATTGGCGGACGATCACATGACGATGATTATCGTAACTCATGAAATGAACTTTGCTCGTGAAGTATCGGATCGTGTTATCTTTATGGCTGATGGTGTTATTCAAGAAGAAGGAACACCAGAACAAATTTTTAGTCATCCGCAGAACGAAAGAACGAAAGCGTTCTTGGATAATATGTTATAGGAGGTTCTATGAAGTTACGTTTATTTGCGGCAACCTTAGCTGTCATGGCTTTGGGAACGACTTCTATTATGGCGGAAGGTTTACAGAAGACGCCTGATACACCTTTATCTATTGTGGAATCTCAGAAGGATTCCGCATCTATTTTGCCAGAACAATACAAATCCTATGCTACTAAGATGAACACGGTGGTGAAGGATTACAAAAATGGTTATATGTTCTCGATTCCTTGGCGTGTAGCTGATGGCGTTATGTTAGATATGGATGTGCGTAGTGAAAGCGAACATATTCAAGGGTATTCCTTCAATTTAGCGGGCCCTACGCAAGAGGATTCCTATACAGTATCTTTTACTAAGCGCAATAATACACCACAAGAAGGAATATCTCAAAAAGAATGGAATACGACTTGGTATGGTGTACCTATTAAGGGCATGTCTAATGAGGAGTATTTAAATATCTGGCGCCAACATAGCAATAACTTTGAGCATAATGATATTGTTGGTGGGTTCTTTGCTAAGAAAGGTGCAGTCTCTGCGCGTTGGGATAAAAGTACACCAAAATCTTATGCGGATATGACATCTACAGAACCGGTTCAATCTGTATTTGAAGCAGAATTTATCATGGAGAAAGATCCAACTCATCGGTACAATTTGTCTAGTACGTATGCACCTGTTCGTGCAGAGTTTATGGAGCTAGGTTTGATGGAACATACCATTCCATCCTTTGAATTGATCAATAAGCGCGGTTCTAATGCTATTAAAGGGGTAAAAAAAATATTAACCGGCACAAGCGATATCAGTGTTGCAGAAGGTATCAAATTTACCTATCCAAAAGGTTTCACCCGTCTTAATGAAAAAGGTAAGATTGCTTTCACTAAACATAATGTACGCCTTGACATTGAGTCCTTTACAATTCCAGTACAAGCTGTTAGTTCCGGCATGCCAACTATGATGGCTAAGCAGATGCTTGGTGATTATTATCTTAAACAATTGGTTGATGTGAACAAGGCCACGATTACTCGTTATGAAACGCATATCATTGACGGTAATGTGATGTTCTATTTGGCGGGCCATATGAAAAATCCAAATACATCTGATACATTTGTAGCGGAACCAGTATCCTTTGGCGCAACAATTATTCTTGGCAATGAAGGTAATGTAGCAGTAGCTCGAATGATTGGTCCATCCACTAGCAATCTTGCTACTCAGGAACTTATAGATATATTAGATGGTTTTAAATTGACTACTACACTTAATACAAATCAATCGTCTCAGGTTCTTTAATATACGCATAATATTCTTTTATTTGTATAATTCTGTACGATTTGTGCTATAATGTAATAAATCCTCAGAAAAAAGAGGAGTTTTCCTTGATGGTCTAGAATATATTAGTATAGGCTAAACGATATTTGATCATATCCCCTTTGAGGGATTAGGAATAGGAGGGGTTATTATGGTTACCTACAAAACTATTGTCGTACCTACTGATGGTTCTGAAAATGCTAAACGTGCGTTGGAACATGCTCTCGCTGTAGCGGATCGCAACCAAGCTGAATTGATTGTTGTTCACGTTGCAAATATTGTGTCTGCTATTTCCAATTTTGATCAAACACCAATTTCTGGTGGATATGTATCTGAGCAAATTGCTGAGGATATGGAAGAAACTGGTAAGGAAATTCTTAATGATGTAGTGAAAGAAATTCCTGCAGGCGTAAAAGTTAAAAGCGTATTTGAAGTTGGCTCCCCTGGACCTGCACTACTTGCAGTGGCAAAAAAATATAATGCTGATCTCATCGTAATGGGTAGCCGTGGTCTTGGCCCTTTGAAAGGCTTATTCATGGGTAGCGTAAGTAGCTATGTAACTAGCCACTCCACTTGCCCTGTATTAATCATTAAATAATTTATATCTTATATTTTATATAGATATGATAAAAAAAGAGACTTTGGTTTCTCAAAGTCTCTTTTTTATGTTAAAAATGATATAATGTCTATATGTATGCCATACATATTGGTGTTATACGTCAAGACGTATCGATTAGTGACATAGAAGAGCTACAAAAAAGAATGGATAGGATTAAAAAAGGGGGATTATATGACCGACAAACAAGAATCATTGCTGAAGCTAGCAGAACTGTTTAAAATCTTGGGTGATCCTACACGCCTTAAAATAGTAGAGCTATTACTAGAAAATGAAATGTGTGTTAATCACATTGCAGAAACCATGGAGATGGGACAATCTGCTATTTCTCATCAATTGCGTGTATTGCGCCAAGCACGCCTTGTTACATATCGTAAAGATGGGAAAACAGCATACTATTCTCTAAACGATGATCATGTTGAATGTTTAGTTCGCATGGGGATGGAACACGTAGCTCATCAATAATTAAGAACGTAATCATTTAAAGTCTCATTATAAGATATGAGCCTATGATACACTTATAAGTATTTTGGCCTCAAAATATAATAAAAGGAGCCCTTTTAGAGGGCTCCTTTTTGTATAGGTGTACTCGTATCAATATAATGGGAAGAGATAATAGGCGATTGTAATAAACAGTGGCATAGTTATAGCGGATAAAATAGTTGTGCCCATTACGATTTGTGTAGCATATTCTGGATTATTCTTCATTTCAATAGCAATAAGAGACATATTAATAGCTGTTGGAACGCTATAGGTTATAATGATAGTTTGTGCCGCTATTGGATGCATAGGGCCGTAGAACATTATAAATAGTATAGTAATACCAGCGGCTATGAGTGGGCTCACAATGAGTCGTAAGGTCGTTGCGAGCATGACATCCATCTTGAAAAAGTTTAGCGGCGTTCTATTAATTTGAACACCTAAGGCAATCATGGCGACGCCAACGAAGGCATTGGCAAATATATTGAGTGGTGCAAAGAAGAAGAGCCCGTGTAAATCAAAGGGCAATAGCTGGCAAAGTAGTGCCAGTGGGATGGCGTATACCATAGGCATGTGGAATACGACTTTTAGTGCATCCCGTGGGGTTAGTCGTCCAGCTCCAGCTTGGTAGAACCCATAGGTATTACTGCTAATAGTTTGAATGATCATGATAGATACAACGCTTACAAGACCTAAATTGGCATAGGGTGTGGCTCCATCAATGACATATGGAATGTTAGTAAATACAAAGATAGCAAGGGCGACACCCATATTCCCAACGTTATTAAACATAACGCAGTTTTTTAAGGTTGCAATCTTAGCCACATCATATCCTTGCATCTTACCTACCACATCTGAAAGGATGGAGTTTAGTACGAGTACACAGAGCGCACAGAATACAATTTCTAAAGTACCTGAGTTAAGTTTAGCTTCATACATCGCTCGGAATATAAAGGTAGGTAACAATATATAAAAGTTTAGTTTACTCAGCGTATATAGATCGAGTTTAAATCTTCTATCTAATATAAATCCCACGCCTATAAGTACTAAGATAGGGACCATAGAATTCATAAAAATATGGCCTACTAATTCGAATAGATTCATCATCTCACCTAGAGTTTTTCTTTAATATATTAGTTAATATATAAGGCATAGTTTTAATGTATCGTATAACTATATGTAGTAAATATACAGTTGTTTTATATAAGCTGTAAGTGAATAAGTTTTCTAAAATATTTTTACCTTTTATAGTATTATCATACCATAGTATCTATTGTTTGGGGCTTAAAAATTTATCGATTATGATTACTTATCATAATCATCAGAAACATCTATGCAGAATGTAATTTCAGTATACGATTTCAACCATCGATTTATAGTATAATATGAATATATTGTATATTTCAGTTTGTTAGTATACGAAGTGTCTCTAGGTATTACCATGGCTTTTATAGTATGGCGTTTTAAGGGATGCACAGGAGGAATTATGAAACGAATTTTATTAGTATTAATGAGCGTTTTCATGCTTGCTTTTTTAGTAGGTTGTGGTGATGATGCAAGTAAAACAACTGAGTCAGCTAAACCAAGCACATCTGAAAAGATTACTGTACAAGCTGCAGCAAGCCTTAAAGGTGCTCTGACAGAATTGGCGGATGCTTACAAAAAAAGCCATAACTTAGCGGATGATCAAATCGCTATTAACTTCGCTGGTTCTGGTACATTACGTCAACAAATCGAACAAGGTGCACCAGCTAGTTTATTTATTTCTGCTGACGAAAAAAACATGAAAATGTTACAAGAAAAAGATTTGGTAACTGATGTAAAACCATTCGTAACTAATGAACTCGTTCTCGTAGTTCCAAAAGGCCAACCTAAGGTTGAGCTAAATCAAATCGGTACAGTAAAGCGTATCGTATTGGGCAATCCTGAAACAGTACCAGCTGGTAACTATGGTAAACAAGTATTAACAAAACTAGGCGTTTGGGAACAGGTAGAACCTAATGTAGTATACGCTAAAGATGTAAAAGCTGTAACTGCTTCCATTAGCCAAGGTGCTGGAGATGCTGGTTTCATCTATAAAACTGATGCTATCGCAGCGGGCGATGCAGTTGAAATTTCTGCAGTAACACCGGCTGATTCCCATGATCCAGTTATCTATCCAATCGGTATTATCAAAAAATATGACAACGCATTGGCAAAAGACTTTTACCAATACGTAATGAGCCCAGAAGGCCAAAAAGTATTAGAAAAATACGGTTTCTCTACTTCTAAATAAGAGTAAAGCGCTAGCTTTTAGGGCTAGCGTTTTCTTGTGATACAATAGAGATATTATTGATATTACTAATCTTATGATTGCTCACTGTATGCTTTTTCTTTTTACTCATTTGTAGTGATGAGTGATTAATAATCTAGCATATGATTTTGGGCATATAATTTGTTTGAAAAGTATTTTTGAATTAATGGATATAGCACATACTTTAGCGTTGTTGTGTATAGAAAGGGGGCGTGACATGAGTCCATTATGGCTGTCGCTATGGGTGGCAAGCATTGCTCTTATTATAGTTATTTTAAGTGGCTTAGCGACTTGTTACTGGATGAACCGTTGCAAGTGGGGTGGTATTGCCATTCTTGATGCACTTATTACCTTGCCACTTGTACTGCCTCCGGTAGTCGTTGGTTTTGCGTTACTTATGGTATTTACTCCAGGTTATGCGTTTGGTGCTTGGCTTGAAGCTCATGGTATGAGTGTTGTTTTTGCTGCATCCGGTGCCGTGATAGCCTCCTCTGTAATTGCATTTCCGCTGTTTTATCAAACGGTGCGTTCAGCATTGCAATCCGTCGATCATAATATGGAGGACGTAGCGCGTACATTAGGTGCTTCAGAGTTACGTATCTTCTTTACTATCTCCGTACCACTCGCTTGGAAAGGTATTCTGACGGGTAGTATTTTAGCCTTCTGTCGTGCTATGGGCGAGTTCGGTGCCACCATTTTGATTGCAGGCAATATTCCAAAGGTAACGCGCACCATGCCACTTGCTATTTACTCTTACGTAGAGGCAGGGCAGTACATGGATGCTTTTGAATTAGTTCTCTATATTTGTGTGCTTACATTGGCATTGTTGAGTGGGATTCACCTCATCACAAAGGGGTCCTTGTTCCGTCATATTGATAATAATTAGGAGATCCGATGATTACATTTTCCTTTACCGTAGCTAGACCTTCTGTGACTGTGAAAGCTGATGGGGTACTTCCTTCTGGTATTACCGTTTTGACAGGTCAATCCGGCAGTGGTAAAAGTACTTTCATTAAATGCATTGCAGGACTTGTAAAACCCACTACAGGTAGTATTCACTGTAATGAAACAACGTGGGTGGATCGAGATAATAAGATTTGGGTTCCCGCTCAAAAACGTCAGGTAGGCTATATGCCACAAGGCAATATCGTATTCCCGCATTTGTCTGTGGAACATAATATTACCTATAGCAAACGAGGCACACCTAATATGTGCAATAGTCTATTGCAGCGTTTAGGCCTTGAGAAATATCGCAAAACGAAGGCAGGGAGCTTGTCAGGTGGTGAGCAACAACGTGTTGCATTGGGACGTGCCCTTTATTCTAAACCCACTATATTGCTTCTCGATGAGCCTTTATCGGCACTAGATTGGAACTTGAGAAAGCAAGTACGTGAAGACCTCGTATCTATCATCCGTGAATGGGATGTACCCTGCGTATGGGTTACCCATGATGAAAGCGAAGCCGAAATGGTTGGAGATCGGCACTGGACCTGTGAAGACGGAATCATTACAATTCCTAAATAAGGGAAGTCTAATAAAAATATAAAACACCTTCATAAACGTTATCATATGATATATGCTATTCAACTTGAATAGGGGCTCATTATGATGACTATTTGTGAAGGTGTTTTTTGTTATTACTATAATCTTTATTATTGATTTAGTATATGTATATTACGTTTTAGTTGTTGTTACTGTTTAATTTCTGCAGATGTGTGTGCTGTTTTACTTATAAATCCAACGATAGCTGTAACGACAAATGCTATTGTAAAGGTTGGTAATGTAGCACCTATTGTACTTTCACTATGTAACATATAGTGGTATAAACCAACAGATAGGGCCCAAATAAGACCTCGTACGAGATAAGCCGATACTGTTTGTACTTGTTGGCGATTGATAAAGTAGTCCGCCAATAAGATGGCAATCATTGGCGCAAATACAGAGCCGATGAGGTATAGGAAGTCTGTAATATCATCCATTGGATATAGAATAGCTGCAATAGTGCCCATGATAGTAACGATGACGGCTATACCTTTACTGGATGCACCGTTATAGATAGTCGTACTAGATACGCCTGCAGAGTAAGCGTCCATAAAGGTTGTAGTAACGGTAGAGAAGATGATAACAATGAGTCCAGCAAGGCCAAGTCCTGCATTCATCATGATAGTAATGATGGAGTCGCCACCGCCAAAGATAGCGGCACTAAGACCTAAGGTGTACATAACGATACTTGTTATAGTGTAGACTGTAGCACTTGTAAGTGATGCTGAGAAAGGTTTTTTGCTTTCACGGGTATAATCACTGATGAGAGGTAGCCAAGATAGTGGCATGGCAATAGATAATTCAAGAGCAGCGATAAAACTCATATTTCCGCTAGTTAGAAGGCTACCTTCGCTAGGCCACTGCGATATCATGTGAGCGCCCATGTAGAGGGTGAGACCTAGCAATAGAACAGATACGATGGCTTGAATATAGCCTGTATTGTGGAGGCCGATGAAGAGCCACAGGATGACAAGCGCTCCGATAGCTATCGTCCAAATCATAGGGGATAGGGGGGCTAGTTCTTGTAAGGCTAGCATAGCATCGTAGATCATGATGCTGGTCCAGCCGATGAGTTGAAGCATATTTAAAAAAGCAAAGCCTTTAGCCCCTAGTGGGCCAAAGCTGAAGGCGGTAGTATTCATACTGCCTTGCCGTAAACGTCCACCGATGAGGCCAGCTCCAAAGAGTAATATACCGCCGATGATATGCCCCAGTATGATGGCATATAGACCTTGAGTGAGCCCTAAGGGCGCCAGATAGGTTCCTGTCATAATTTCCGCTATAGATAGAGCGGCACCGAACCATATCATGGCGAACTGTGGTTGTGTAATATGTGTGTCTTTCATACGTCCTCCTTGCCAGGAAGTCATAGAAAAAGCCGGGTTCACAGGAACTCGGCTATTAATCCTCTATGTTCCCTACGTTGGCATTAT
This sequence comes from uncultured Veillonella sp., assembly GCA_915066865.1. GTDB lineage: Bacteria > Bacillota > Negativicutes > Veillonellales > Veillonellaceae > Veillonella. The sequence goes on along the minus strand of CAJZEE010000026.1, from coordinate 8,278 downwards.
CCAAATCAGGTTATGGGTTAAAGCGTTAGCTTACTCTCAGCCCACTTTTGTGAGCACCCCATTATGGCTTCATTATACGAGGTGGTACGGGAACCGTCAATTCTTTTGTTGCATAGATTGTATAATGATGTTATAACTAGAGTATAAAAATATATTGCCACTAGGGGTGCGTTTGCTGAGATTGACCATTCAAAACCCTAGACCTGATCCAGATAATACTGGCGTAGGGAAGTGGAGTGAAACATAATACTAAACTATTACGAGACCATTCCATTTGGAGTGGTCTTGTTTTTATATGTTTGGAGGTATTATGAAAAAACTGATTATTGCTAGCATATGTGTGGCCTTAGGCGTAGTGTTATCTACTACATCAATTCCTGTTGGGCCGGCTCGTATTTTTCCGTTTCAACATATGATTAATGTTATCTTAGCCGTTGTAGTAGGAGCGAGATTCTCTGTAGGCGCTGCCTTTAGTACCTCTTGCTTACGTAATATACTTGCGCTAGGTTCTCCTTTAGCTTTTCCTGGCAGTATGATTGGTGCTTGGCTATCCGCTTATTTATATAAGAAATATAGCGTCATCTGGGCAGTGGCTCTAGGTGAAATCATTGGTACAGGTATTATTGGTGCTATCGTGAGTTATCCAATAACCCATTTCCTATTAGGTAAACCATTGGCTCTATTGACTTTGATTACATCCTTCTCTATGAGTTCAGTGGTAGGTGCTTGCATTGGTTTTATAGTATTACAAATTTTATCTCGTCGTCATCTATTACATGAGGAGGCATAATGAAATTACATACTGCATTGACAATTGCTGGCACTGATCCTAGCGGTGGTGCTGGTATTATGGCCGATTTGAAATCCTTCCAAAGCCGTCACGTATATGGAATGGCAGTGGTTACCTCCGTGGTAGCTCAAAATACAACGGGGGTACACCACGTAGAACATCTATCGCTAGAAAGCATAGAGAAACAGTTACACGATGTATATTCAGATATTACACCACAAGCTGTTAAGACGGGCATGATTGCTTTACCAGAGATGATGGATCTCGTTTATCCTTATGTGAGTAAGAACATCCCTTATGTGATGGATCCAGTTATGATTGCCACCAGCGGTGATCGACTTGTATCGGATGAGGCTGTCGATTTCTTAAAATCTAAACTCATTCCGGTCGCCACAGTCATTACACCTAATCGTAGCGAGGCAGAGGTATTGGCGGACATGTCTATTACTTGTGAAAACGACATTACAATAGCAGCTAAGCGTATTTTACGTGAATTAGGACCTCAAGTGGTCATCATTAAAGGTGGGCATATTGGAGATGATGCAACGGATTATGCTTTCACCAAAGATGGAGATATGCATACGTGGACAAGTCCTAAATATGATACTGTTCATACTCACGGTACGGGTTGTACCTTCTCGGCGGTTATTACGGCAGAGCTTGCCAAAGGGCGTGATGTAATGGATGCCATTGGTACTGCGAAGGATTATATCGCCCTTGCTATCAAACATAATCCTGAGCTCGGGCATGGGTGTGGTCCTGTTAATCATATGGCATATGGACTGATGGCAAATGGGCCTCAAACGATGGATGAGCTCTTGAAAAAGGGTTGATGGAGGTACTTACATGACTTATGAAAATCCTTATATGAAAGATCGATTTTGGCCTACGTTAAATATATTAGAAACCTTGCGCAAGAAAAATCCGCTAGTAATTTGTATTACTAACGATGTGGTGCGAACTTTTACAGCAAATGGTTTACTAGCTATTGGTGCATCACCCGTGATGAGTGAGTGTAGCGAAGATTTGAAAGACCTCATCGCCCATGCATCGGCACTACTCATCAATATTGGCACTCTTACCCCAGACAAGGTTAGTTACTATAAAGATGCCATAGCACTGGCGAAGAAACATGAGGTTCCTATTGTTTTAGATCCAGTAGGCTGTCACGCCGGGGCTTATCGCTTATCTGTGGTGTTAGACTTACTTAAGACCGGTGATATCTCATTATTGCGAGGCAATCAAAGTGAAATTAAAGCTATCTACGATGCTTTAAGTCCTAATAATCAGGCAGATACTTCCACTACCGGTAAAGGTGTAGATGGAGCGCAGGTCGAGGATAGCGCTGTTATCACATATCGTCTAGCACGCCTTATTAACTGCCCAGTTGTAGCTACTGGCGAAGAGGATTATGTTTCTGATGGAACTAGAATATTTGCAGTGGCACATGGACACCCTATTATGACGGCTGTAACGGGTACGGGCTGTCTATTAGGGGCTGTATTGGCGGCTTTCTTTAGTGTTTATTATTTATGTAAAGAAAGACTATCTATCGGTGAGTTTCTAGCCTATGCATTGGCTTACTATGGTTTAGCCGGTGAAAGTGCCGTGCAAGTCAGTGGTGTAAAACCAGGTAGCTTTAGTGTAGCCTTTATGGATGGTTTATATACACTGGATGATGCAGTGCTTATGTCTGAAAATCGTATACGCCCTATAGTTGTGCCAGATCAATTACAAGTATATTTCATCAGTGGTACGCAAGATGTGGAACTGAATGAAACTCGTTTGCTCTCTATCGTAGAGGACGCTTGTCGAGGTGGTGTGACTTGTTTCCAGTTTAGAGAAAAGGGCGAAGGCACATTAGAAGGTCAACAGAAGTTAGAACTAGCACAACGGTTACAACATATCTGTGCCAAGTATAATGTGCTTTATATTATTAACGATGATGTAGACTTAGCAGTGGCTGTTAACGCTGATGGTGTTCACGTAGGACAAGAAGATATGCGTTTAGAAGACGTTCGTAATCTTGTAGGGAATAAGGTTGTTGGTATATCCATTCATTCTGTGGAGGAACTTCATAAGACCAGTGTAGTTTATGCGGATTGTGTTGGTGTAGGCCCTATGTATACTACAAGTAGCAAACCTGATGCTCAATTGCCGTGCGGACCTGAGCGCATTGCTGAGTTAAGAGCAGAAGGTTTAACATTACCATGCGTTGGTATCGGGGGTATTACCTTAAATAACGCAAAGTCTGTTTTGGAAGCAGGTGCTAGTGGAGTAGCGGTAATATCTGCTATTGCTCATGCAGATAATCCATATGAAGCAACACAACAATTTAAATGCTTGGTAGATAATATTAAGTGATATGTCTTTATAATTCTAGGATAGTAAATAGTAAGTACTATAAAAAGTAATGGAATAAAAATTATAGTAAATAGAACAAAAAATAGAAAAAATGCAAACAAAAAGACGATGACTCATGTCATCGTCTTTTTGTTAAGGAAGTTGTCAGTACTTACTGTAAGTTTAAATTGTACTTACAGGTATAGTTTCATTAAAATCTGTACTTACAGGTTATTGATCTAGTTAGTGTCGCACTTACAGATTAGATGGATTCAACGAAACGGTGGAAGAAAGCTTGTGGGTGTGCACATACAGGACAAACTTTTGGAGCTTCTTCACCAACGTGTACATAACCGCAGTTAGCACAGATCCAAGCTACTGGTTCGTCATTGTGGAATACTTTGTTACCGGATACTTGAGCTGCTAATGCAAGGTAACGAGCTTCATGACGAGCTTCAATTTTACCAACTTCGCGCATTTGGAAAGCGATTTTAGCAAAGCCTTCTTTTTCAGCTTCGTCAGCGAATTCTTTGTACATTGTAGTATGTTCGTAGTTTTCACCAGCTGCTGCATCGCGAAGGTTAGCTTCGATATCAGCGGAAATATCGCCACCATGAAGAGCTTTGAACCACAATTTAGCATGTGCAGATTCGTTGTGAGCTGTTTCTTCGAAATAGTCAGCAATTTCGTTCATGCCAGCTTTACGAGCTGCACTAGCGTAGAATGTATATTTTTGGAATGCTTGGGATTCGCCAGCAAATGCTGCTTGAAGATTTTTTTCAGTATTAGAACCTTTTAATTCTGCCATTTTAATACTCCTTTGTACTTACGATAATTTTCAAAATTGTTACTTAACATATATATTCATAACCACTTGGTTGTGAATGCAATGGAATAGAATACTTATTCTATAATTTCGAGGGCGACTTCGCCTTAGTTAAGAAAACTTATTCTTAGATTAAATAGACACTTGCCTAACTCTTAAAATAGTACTTACTTATTTGTGTGTTTCGGCACTTGCCGTCCTAACAGTTTTATATACAATGTGTTATCCGTATACTTAACGAATAATCATTGTTGACTATATTGTAACATACTAAATGAGAAATGCAAGTCTTTTTATAAAATTTATTTCGAAAATTTTCTAAATGATAAATATTATCAATGCAGTAAAGATGCGGATTTATAAAGATTGGATAGTATGGGGTTTATAAAAAATGTCTATTTTGATATTGAGAATGATAACTAAATGAAAAATCATTATTGTTTAGTTGTTAGTGTTGATTTCGTTGTATGCACTAATATTCCCCCATAAAATATAATGATTAAGTGCAAAATTTCTGTGATCTTTTGGCGGTTATAAAATAATAATTCTCTTGATTTATGCTTTAATTATAAGAACAGTATATATTAAAATTGTACATTATATATTTAGGGTGAAAATTTTATGGTTATATATAATAGAGGATTGAACTATAGAATTAGGGTATATTTATAGAAGTAACTATTTTATGTATAATAAATATATAAATACTGACAGAAGTTAAAGGAGGCGCTATGGCATTTGTTAGATATTACGTAGGCGATGTAGTGAAGATGAAAAAATCACATCCTTGCGGCAGTGACGAGTGGGAAGTAAAGCGTATTGGCACGGACTTTCTCGTCGTATGTAATGGTTGTGGTCATCAACTCTTGATGCCGCGCCCTAAATTTGAAAAGGCAGTTAAGAAAATCGTATCTCGATTGCCGGAAAATGAGTAAGGAGGACTTATGGTACGACTTACCGATTATGTGACAAGTGGAGGCTGTGCGTGTAAGATTGGGCCTCATATATTGAATCGTGTGCTGAAAGCTGTAACACCCGTTACTAACGAGCATGTTCTCGCAGATATGACGGGTGCCGATGATGCTGGAGTATATCAAATCTCTGATACCTTTGCATTAGTGCAAACCTTAGATTTCTTTACACCTATGGTTAATGATCCTGTTTTATTTGGTAAAATTGCAGCTGCCAATGCATTAAGCGATGTATATGCTATGGGTGGCACCCCTTTAACAGCGATGAATATTGTAGGCTTTCCGGTTCCTCTCGTCGAGCAAGGTGTTTTGACGGATGTGTTAAATGGAGCTGGTTCGATTGTAGCCGAGTCTGGTGCAGCCATCGTAGGTGGACATAGCATTGAAAATAAGGAACCTATTTTTGGGATGTCTGTGACAGGACAAGTGAATCCAAATCAGATTTGGAAAAATAAAGGTGCCCAAGTAGGGGATGTGCTAATATTAACAAAGCGTATCGGTACAGGTATTATGAATAATGCTCTGAAAGCAGATTTATTCCCTGGAGGCACGGAACAGGCCGTTACTAGTATGAGTACTTTAAACCGTGTAGCGGCTGAGTTTGCACATAACTTTACAGTCCATGCTTGTACAGATGTAACAGGCTTTAGCCTTATGGGGCACTCCGTAGAAATGGCAAGTGCTTCTGATGTGACGATTCATATCAAAGCTTACGATATCCCTCTTTTTGATGATGTCATCGAAGCGGCTCAAATGGGATTAGTACCAGCTGCGTCTTATGGTAATCGCAAGGCTATAACCGATGTACATGTTGACAAAACACTTGATTTTGTATGGACGGATATTTTATTTGATCCACAAACCTCTGGTGGGCTGCTGTTCTCTGTTCCTGCTAGCGAAGGTACTCAACTCGTTGAGGTGTTACATGAGGCTGGTATTGACTGTGCTGCTATTGTGGGCGCTGTGGAAAGCTTCAGCGGTCTTGCTGTACGCGTGACAAAATAAAATCATAAAAGTTAAGTAATGTATAGTATTGGTTTAGCTATTTATATAAAATATTATTAGCTGATAGCTGATAGCTGATAGCTGATAGCTGATAGCTGATAGCTGATACTTTCACAAAACATATAATGTTATATAAAGAGGTGTATGATGAGCAATACAAACGAATTAACTGTAGATGTGCGCGGTAGCTTATGTCCAAAACCTGTTATCGAGACCAAGAAGGTAAGTGATGCGAATCCAAGTGCTATTATTACAACTATTGTAGATAATGAAGTGAGTCGCGATAATGTAGCGAAGTTTGGTAAGTCTCGTGGTTATGGTGTGGAAGTTCGCCAAGATGGCAAGGATTTCTATCTTACACTGACACCTAATGCGAATCCGGTAACTGAAGTTAGTTGTGAGCCCTTGAACTATGGTAATCGCGTCGTTTTGATGACAAAGGATTACCTTGGTGAAGGAAGTGAAGAGCTTGGTCGCAATTTGATGAAAACCTTCTGGGTGTGCATGCTTGAAGCGGATGTGAAACCTGCTAAAATTTATTTTATTAACAGCAGTGTTAAGATGGTTGTAAATGATTCGGTTCATTTAGAAAATATTAAAAAACTAGCTGATCTTGGTGTTGAAATTGCAGCGTGTGGTATTTGTCTTGATTTCTATGGGGTAAAAGAAGAGCTTGGCGTGGGTAGCATTACAAATATGTATGCTATTACAGATTCTATTTTAGGCGATAATATTGTTAAGCTATAATTTTTAGCGTTATAGTGTTTAATTTGTCGACTCCGATGAGTGTTTATATTTCTTAGATTCAAACTGGCATATAAAAAATCCAAGCTTAGTAGGTATTAGAGGAGGTGAGGCATTGGAAAATAAAAAATTACTAGTCGTCTTTACTTCCTATTACTTTGGCGATAAGGCAGACAAAGTATTAACAGAATTAGAGGTGCCTCATCAGTTGATGGCTACCCCTCCAGAGCTTTACGATATGTGCGGTTTATCTATTGCAATAGACTCAAGTATAGTGGATCAAGTAAAGACCATTTTAAAAGAACATAAAATTAGTACATCTGGCTTATTTTGGTATGAAAAGGGCGAGCTAGCTGTACCGTATAAAGCCTAGACAATGTCTAGGCTTTTTGGTTTTAGTGTTAATCTTCATATAATTTGAACGGTGAGTATGGTACTATAGGAATATGATATTTTTTATCAATTATGGAGGTACATATGAGTAAGTATGAAATAGATAATATAAAATTAACAGCCCCTAAATTTGATCGAAAAGATTTAGAATATGCTATGACATATCGTTATGCATGTAAGAAATTTGATAGTACTAAAAAGATTAGTGATGAAGACTGGAATGCTATCTTACAGGCAGCGCGTTTGTCTCCAACATCCCTAGGCTTTGAGGCGTATCAGTTATTAGTCGTTCAAAACCCAGAGATTCGTGAAAAGATGAAAGCTCATGGTTGGGGTATTTTAGCTGGTCTAGAAGCAAGTCATTTGGTAGTGTTCTTAACACGTAAAAAGGTAGATTTAGAATTTGATTCTCCTTATGTACGCTACATTCAAGAAGAGGTTAAAGAATTGCCTGCTGAAGTAGATGCTATTTATAAAGAAAAATATGCTCAGTTTACTACGGAAGACTATAAAACATTTGAGTCTGAACGTGCTGCTTTTGATTGGTCCTCTAAACAAGCATATATCGTTATGGCGAATATGATGACTATGGCTGCCTATGAAGGTCTTGACTCCTGTGCGTTAGAAGGCTTCAATCAAGATAAGATGACAGCCCTCTTAGGCGATGAATTAGGTCTCTTTGATACGAAGCACTTTGGTGTTGCTGTGATGGCCGCCTTTGGCTATCGCGATGAAGAGCCACATCGAAATAAAACACGCCGTACAATGGATGAAATTGTTACCGTAGTTTAATCAATTGTGACTTTTATAACTACATCGAATTTCTTCATCTAATCTTTAGAAATGAATGGTATATTATAAATATACAGATTATTTATTATATTTATAAAGCCCATATAATTTGGTAGGATATTATAAATATATTGATTAAATAGGAAGGAGTGATCGTATGTTATGGTCAATTATCGTTGGTGGTTTTATCGGTTTTCTAGCAGGTGCTATCACTAACAAAGGTGGTGCAATGGGTATCATTGCCAATGTTGTTGCTGGCTTAATTGGTTCGTCGGTAGGTCAAGCAATATTTGGTACATGGGGACCAAGTCTTGCTGGTATGGCATTAATTCCTTCTGTTTTAGGTGCAGTAATTGTTGTTGCTGTTGTTTCGTTTTTCTTCGGAAAGAAATGATAGCAATTTCTTTGTAAAAA
>CAJZEE010000025.1 GCA_915066865.1 uncultured Veillonella sp. | reverse complement strand
ATATATTTTTTCTAGTCACCATTTTGTTTATTATTCCTTCATTTGAAAATGTATTTACCACTATGCATATTACATTACCTTTGATGACGCGAGCTCTTTTTGTATTAGGACAAGGGTTAAAATCGCATCCTCTAATGGTAATAGCTATACATTGTGTTGTAATAGGTTCATTAGTATTTGCTTATAAACAACATAGTATAAAGTGTAAAGTACATCGTTGGCTTTGGCTATTGGCTCACCGATACCAATGGAGTACTTGTGTGTACTATACGAGCATGTTAAAAGTTTGGGCTCTCTTACTAGATTCTGGTATCTCTATTATTCGCACCATGAATATCACTCGCCCTTTGTGGGGAAATATATATGGTGCTGAATGTAGTGAACAGGTGGAAGCAAAGTTATTATCAGGACACTCATTTGAAGAAAGTTTGCGTAGTGGTCAGATAGGAAATCCTTTTATATGGCAAATGATCTCCATTGGAGAAGAGAGTGGCGAATTAGTAAAAATGTTAAATCACTGTGGATACTACTATGAATCTATACTTTCAAAATATATTGCTCGTTTAGAACGATTGTTGGAACCGATTCTACTAACCGTAATGGGAATTGGTGTAGCCGTATTAGTTGTATCTGTTATGTATCCCTTATTTACGTCCATTGCCAACTTAGGAGGGCAATAGACAATGTTACTACTTAACTATTAAAAAGGAGGATATTATGAATTCTGTTATGCATATGATTCATGAAGCGAATCATCAATTAGAAATGTGCGGTCAATGGGTCGTAGATCGATTACATATTTCACGTGTTCGCAAAGAGTTTAAGAAATCGAGAAAAGGCGGATTTACTCTTGTTGAATTAATGGTTGTAGTGGCGGTTATAGCTATACTAGCAGCTATTGCAATGCCACAATTCTTATCTGCTGCGGATAAGGCTCGAAACGCTAAGGAAACAGCAGATATACAAATAATTAAGAATGCTACTCAGTTGTATATGATTGACAAGAATGTTGACACACCTCCAACAGTAGAAAATTTATATAAGGAAGGATATCTTACTGAACATGTTAAGACTGCAAAAGGGAAGGAATATACTATTACTTATGAAGTTGTCAGTGGTGGGACTTCAAAATCTGTTGTTGTTAAAGCACCTAATGAGCCTTAATTAACTTGTATAGGTTATGAATTATATACATTAGTTATATGAAAGGACAAGGTATGAAAGGGACCAATTATGTAATAGGCCTTTTTGTATATATAGCATCTATAGTTCTGCCTATTATAGTTTCATCAAAAGCAATATCTTATACTCACATTGCTTTGTATGCTGTGTTTTCACTCATCATCATAGCAGGTGCTACCATCGATATGCATTACTATATATTGCCCGATGAAGGAGCGCTAGCTCTTGTAATAGGAGGGATTATGTATAGCTATATAAATGATAAATCTATGTTAGTAACCGTGTTAAGTGTTATGAGCGTAGGGGCTATTACATATGGACTTCGTTTGATCAGCCATAAAGGTTTTGGCATAGGAGATATTAAATGGTTTTCTGCTATTGCAATGTGGCTCTCGCCATGGGAAATTATATGTTTCTTTTACGTAGCATTTTGTGTTGGTTCTCTCTATCTCTTACTAACAGGTTATCGTAATCGATATATCCCATTTGGTCCCTTTTTATGCTTTGGTGGATGGTGTGCCTTACATGGGGGTTCCTATATGGAGGTGCTTTACCAATGGTTAAGGTACAACTTATAAATCGTCAAAGTGGATCTTTGCTGGCGGAATGGATTATTACGCTTGGTTTAATTTTACTGCTCATCTCTATTGCTTTACCTATTGTAATAACACCTAGTCGTTATACCTTAAATGGTACTACGCAAGAGGTGGTGTATATGCTAAAGAAAGTTCAACTTTGGTCTATGCTAGGGCATAAATCTAATGGTAAAGGGAGAATGCTTTTTATATTAAATAAGGACAGTTACACCTTAGAGGAAGATGCCAATCATCATACGGTAAACATATCATTGCCGTCAAATATTGAGAGCACGCGGTCTATGACTATTATTTCTTTTTCAGCTTTAGGCTTACCTTATGATGGGACAGAAATTATTTTGAAAGATCGTGAAAGTGGTGAGAAAAATCGCATATGGATATCTGTACAAACGGGGCGTATTAGGTGGGAAGAAGTGCACTGAAGGATTTATGTATGGTGATGCCTTAATATCAGCTGCTATAATCATGCTCATTTTACCTATTGTATTATCTATATTTTGGATGGCTACTCTTACGGTATATAAGGCGTATTATTGGGATCATATATTGCAAGATACCATAACGTATTTAGAAAAGGCTAAAGCTTCTTACTATAAAACTGGAACAATAGAAGCAGGTGTATATAACTCTCAATTCACTATGAGTCCTAGTGAAAAAATTACTTATAAAACACATATAAAGCCTGTAGTGATAGAAGGTGTATCTTTACAACGATTAACAGTAGATGCCATCGATAATCAATCTGTTGTCTACTCTCTATCAGTTGATTTGGAGGGGATACATTGAACGGCGAGGATATAGAAAAGGTAATTGGAAAGAACAAAGAATATAAGCAGAATCCTATAGCAAATAAGAATAAAAATAATAATAAGAAAAATAATAGTAAGAATAGAAATAATATGGGATTTATTTTGTATTCTACGCTCATTAGTATGACGATTTCTGTCATAGTTCTTACCATATTGTTAGGCATTGTATTCTATGCAGTTATGTGGGATGCTAAATTACTGGATAGTGTAGCTATGATGGAGGATGGTCGATATACACGGCGGATGGTTGTGGCTCAAATGATATGGAACCCTGTGAAGGTTACTGTAGAAGACCATAATAAGAGTTTATATATTCACGATACAAAACGTACAACTTTAACTGTACAACGTCATGCACTATACAGAAAATTAACAGATAGTAGCTTGCAGCCTGTTAGTGGCAGTCGAATTGTAGGAACTACAGATAAACGAAATGTGGGCTATACTCAGGAATATCCTTTTAGTGTAGATACTAATGGGACCGTGTATTTGCGCTGGTATATTAACAATCGTTTTGTTAATGATAGGAAATATACAAGTGGTTATGGAGGACTAACCATATATGAGGTCTCTATTGGGCAGAGTGCTATTTATGATTGGTATAAAAGTAAAGAGGAGACAAGTCATGAACATAGGAGCCCATAACGCGGGCTTTATTACATATATAGCGATACTTACGATGTCCTTTTTATTACTATTAGCTTTTATGGGGCTTCGTATAGGACAAATATGTGAAAGTAATGTGGTAGATGAATTGCATTTGGAAGAAGCTCATTACGCAGCACAAAGAGGTGCTCATTGGTTTGTTGGCTATTGTAAATTAGGAAATGTATGGGACTTTCAAAATAAACTAGTTGTGATAGATGATGAAAATGTAGAGATTACTATTGAAGCGGACAGCTCAACAGATAATCCGCGTCATATTATGAGTTATGGAAAACTGAAGAATAGTGAAATCGTGAGTCGTGTACATATGTATGTGACCGTAGATAAAGAAAAACATATGCATGTTATAAAGGTAAAACCTTATTGAGGTGATTCTATGAAACGAAAAAAGAAAATACATTCTGGAGTATGTATAACTGATGAACATATTGTATGTGTTACCGCTCATATAGAAAATAAAACAATGGTCATTACCGATGCGTTGGAGATGAAGCGTACGGGACCTATTGATGAAGACGTTACAAAATTTATAGAAACGTATGATTTAGATGAAGGTGCTTATAGTATTGTAGCTAATATTGATACACAAATGCATGTGGCACCCTATGATCCTCACGATTTTGATATGAAGGATTTCATAAAGTGGAATGTAGAGGACTACTTTAACTTTGATGGGGATAGTTTCCAAATGGATGCTTGTCGCCGGGAATATCCACGACACAATTATCATATGTTTATGGTGGCTGTAGATCGGCATTCACTAGAACTTTTGAAACAAGGTATACGAGATACTTATGCACCCGTTGATGTTATTGATTTTTGGCCTATTCCTATTTGTTACTGTTTGATGCGGCGTAGTGGTACTGTAACAGGAGTTGTGGAAGAAGGAGCTATGCATTTATGGCTTTGGTGGAATGATATATGCATTCAAGAGTGTATTGTACCTATTACTGGTAGCGATGTAGCTGAAGCTATGGATAAGTTAGAAGTGAGATTACAAGACTTTGGTATAGATGAGATACAGGGAATTCGGATGTATGGGTTAGAATCTATAACAAATGAAGAACGGACAGATATGGAAGGTATAATTTCCATGTATGGAGAAACTGAATATATTCCATTATTATTTTTAGGTCGTGGTCGTAATCGTTGCAAGCAAGGACAATTAGATTGGGACATGGCTATCGGTATGGCAGCAAGGGGGCTTAAATGGATTGGATTGGGCTGGTAAGGATAGATGTATTAATTTAATGCCTCGCTCGTTACGATGGTATAGTTTATGGCATACCTATCGATACCTTCTTTATGGGATAAGTCTTATATACGTTATAGTAGGGCTTGTTACTCTATATAGTTGTTGGTTAAGCTATCGTAGCTATGAAAATCGAAAGATAGACTTTGCGCGATTACAAGCAAATGCTCAGTATCAAGAAATACATCAACATTATGGTGAATTAATGGAAATAAGAAATAAAATAATAAAGAATAAACTCTCTAAGAATCAGACTGATATATTACCTAATACAATGGTCGTATATATTCTTGATGTCGCCATGGCAGAACATATTAGTTTACAGCATCTTAGCATTAAGGAGGGACGTATCAGTATAGATGGTATAGGCACGAGTGACGAAGTGTGTCGTAAATTTATTGCTATTCTCCAACAAAAATTACTAGGAATGGAGTGTCATGGAACGGTTAAAGCAGACAAAGGTGTTTATACATTCCATATGGATGGATCTAAAAGAGAGCACAACGTATCAGGTCGAGAAAATATTAGCGGGCCTAGTGTTGTGGGGGATGCTCATTAGCCTTTCTATGTATGGGCATATCTATTTTGAAGACAAAAATAATAGCTTAAAAAATCAACAAGAAAATTATAATATACAAATGAATGCTGAGTCAGATTATATAGTGTCTAATGAAGCAAAACTATTAGAATCTTTTACACGGAACAAGACATCTAATACGAGTTCTAATACACATATTTTTGATTCCTTGCAAGGAGAACCATTAATGATTGTCAGTACTGATGAGCATGAAGGTATACTAGAATTAACAGTATTAGGTAGTACAGAGCGTATGATTAACTGGATAAATACTGTTGAAGAAAAGGATCCTTCACGCCGTATAGAAATAGAAGATATAGAACGTAAAGGTAATGTAGTTTATGTGCATTGTGCAATTAAATCGATTATAAAACCTTAATGAAAATCGGGTGTACTGTATAGAGACAGATTATAGATTTTATGTCTATAGTCTGTCTTTGTTTTTGGACCATTTTATAGTACAATGAAGGATATGTAATGATAAGGGGCACATAATAGATGATAATAAAACGGAATATTATGCTCATCGGTTCTATGGGAAGTGGCAAAAGTCACTTTGGACGGAACCTTGCAGAACGCAAGGGTTGGCAATTTGTAGATACTGATCGCGTATTAGAAAGTCGTTTTGGGTTGCCCATTGCTGAGATTTTTAAAAAGATTGGAGAAAAAGCATTCCGCCGCGCCGAAATGGATGTACTAAAAAAGGTTTGCTTATACCATGAAGCAGTGATTTCTGTGGGGGGGAATTTTCCTATTGAACATCGCACCTTAAAGGTATTAAAAAAATATTCCTATATTATTGGTATCCGAGCTGCACAATTCCGTATTGTGAGTCGCGTGAATCGCCGCGTTGGGAAACGGCCTACTATGGACTATAGTAATGTGAATGCCTTTGTACATGCTATGATACAATCGTGGAAGCCCGTGTATAAGCAGTGCGATTTTGTACTAGATACAACAAATGGCCGGACCTATGATTTTATACAGCGTATTGAGGATGAATTAGATGCCTCAGATGTGCAATTTAAAGCAAGACGTCAACCCAATGATACAAACGATGTAGATGCTAAAGAAGCATCTAAAGATATACAATTGAATAATCACCAAAGTAGGAAAAAAGAGATTTCTGAAGCAGTATCAAAAAGAGCAATGTCTAATAAAATTCGTTATGATAAAAGGTATAAACAAAAGACTTCTAATCAAACGAATAAAAAAGGTAAGGCACATAATATATCCAAACAACGTACACCACAAGGGGGTAATGGATATGAGAAGAATCGCAATACTAACAAGCGGCGGAGACGCACCTGGAATGAACGCCGCCATAAGAGCGCTAACTAGAAAAGCTATACATGAAGGCTTTGAAGTGTTTGGCATTGAGCGTGGCTATTTAGGTATTATTGAGGAAAAGATATTTCCCTTATCGAATCGAGACGTTGGTGGCATCATAACACAAGGTGGCACGATGCTGAAAACGGCTCGTTTTCCAGAATTTCAAAATGAAGAGATTCAACGCAAAGCTTATGATATTTTGAAAGTTCATGACATTGACCATCTGGTCGTTATTGGTGGGGATGGTTCCATGCGTGGTGCTACAGGTTTATCTAAACTTGGCATGTCCACTATGACCATTCCATGTACGATTGATAACGATATGGGTGGTACGCAATATACAATAGGATATGATACGGCTCTTAATACGGTAGTTGATGCGGTTGGGCGTATTCGGGATACCTCAAACTCCCATGAACGTGTAGCTATTGTGGAGGTCATGGGGCGCAAAGCTGGACATATTGCATTAAAGGCAGGCCTAGCTTGTGGGGCAGAAATAGTTTTGGTTCCTGAAAATCCAATGCCTTTACATGCGGTGTGTCGTCATTTAAAGGAAACACAAATTCGGGGTAAAGAATATAGTGTCATCCTTGTTGCAGAAGGTGCCTATAACAGCGGTGAGGTGAAAGCTTTCATCAAGGAGCATACGGAATTTGATCCTAGCCTAACCGTGTTAGGATACTTACAACGTGGTGGAGGTCCATCGGCATTTGATGCTATTTTAGCGGCTCGTATGGGTGAATCCTGCCTTAATCTTTTGATGAGTGGTGTTGATAACCGATTAGTAGGTTATATAGATGGTCATATACGCGCTCTATCTTATGAAGAGGCAGAACGTCTTGAATTTCCAATTGATGAAAAGGATTATAGACTATTATCAATATTGAGTAGTTAATGGCCCGTAAGGGCCATTTTTTATATATCATAATTTATTCATTAATGAAATTATATTGCGTAAAAGCAATTGGTGCTGTATAATTTAAAAATACTATATGTGTTGATATAGAATAAATGTCTTTTTAATATATCTTCATCTTAAAAAAAGGAGATCATAATGAAAGAGTTCTTACAAAAGCATCGTAAACGTATAGTAACAGGTGCTGTTGTTCTTTGTGTTCTTGGTGGCGGCACATATTACTACATGGATAGTCTAAATGCAAATCAAGCACAAACGTTATACACTACTGGCAAGGTTGAAAAGGGTGATGTAAAAACTAGTATCAGTGCTACAGGTACTATTAACCCTGTAAATTATGTAGATGTTTCTACAAACGTTGCTGGTAAACTTGAAAAAGTTTTAGTTAAAGAGAATGATCAAGTTACGGCTGGTCAAGTTATTGCTTATATTGATACACGTCAATTACAAGCATCTGTTGATGATGCCCGTGCAGCGTTGGCTAAAGCAGAACTTGATATGAATCGTTATAAATCTTTGGCGGCTCAAGATGCTATTGCACAACAAACATATGATGATTCTGTAACAGCTTATGAACGTGCTAAATCTACCTATGAACGAGCAGCCGCAGATTTAAGTGATGCTACCATTACAGCTCCAATGTCTGGTACTGTTGTTGGTACACCGCTAAAAGCCGGTCAAACTATTAGTACTGGTATTTCCACACAAATGATCATTGCTACTATTGCAGATTTAAAAAATTTAGAGATTTATCTTACTGTAGATGAAACAGATATTGGCAATATCAAACAAGGTGCTAAAGTAGAGTTTACTGTAGATTCTAAGCCAGGTGAAACTTTCACAGGTTACGTTTCTGAAATTGCAAAAGGTACAAAAGGTAATATGGGCACTACAAGTAGTAGTGTTGTGTACTATACTGTTAAGGTTCAAATTCCTGAAAATATTGCAGGTAATTTCCTACCAACTATGACGGCTCGTGCCACAATCTTTGGTGAAGATATTAAAAATACATTGGTAGTTCCTCTTACTGCTGTACGTACGGACAAACAAGGTGAGTATGTATATGTTATAAAAGATGGTCAACCAGTACGAACCGCTGTCTCTACAGGTGTAACTGGGGATACTAATGTTCAAATCTTAAAAGGTTTATCTGAAGGTGATGAAATTATCGTAAGCGGTGATGTAAATGCACCCAAAAATAATGTAGCTGGACCATTCTAAGGGTAGGTGCTTATGAACCAAACAGTAATTGATATACAAGGAATTACAAAAACCTATGTGAATGGCAAATTATCAGTACCTGTTCTACATGGCATTGATTTAGTTGTCAATAAGGGTGAATTTGTATCCATTATGGGACCATCTGGCTCAGGTAAATCAACCTTTATGAATATTCTCGGATGTTTGGACCGACCTACAACTGGTTCTTATCGACTCAATGGAGACGAGGTTGCTACATTATCTGATGATGAGCTTGCGTATGTGCGTAATAAACAGATCGGTTTTGTATTTCAAAGCTTTAATTTGTTGACAAAATTAACAGCCCTAGAAAATGTAGCGCTTCCTATGATTTATGCAGGTGTAAATAAAAAGATGCGCATTGAACGAGCTTCTCAATTATTACAGTCTGTCGGATTAGACGAGCGTATGGATCACTTGCCATCCGAGTTGTCTGGGGGGCAACGACAACGTGTAGCGATTGCTCGTGCGTTGGCGAATAATCCTGCTATTATTATGGCTGATGAACCGACAGGGAATCTCGACTCTAAGTCAACCATTGATGTTATGAATATATTTAGAGGGCTTCACGATGAAGGACGTACAATTCTTCTAGTTACACATGAACCTGATATTGCTACGTATGCGAGTCGTAATGTAGTCTTGAAAGATGGGATAATCGTAGAGGATTCGTTCAATTCTAATATGACTCCTATAAAGGAGGTGCCTAATGTATAAAGAAAGTTTTCTAATGGCATGGGCTTCCTTGGTTGCAAATAAATTACGATCCCTCTTGACCATGCTAGGTATCATTATTGGTGTAGCTGCAGTTATTGCATTGGTATCTATCGGTAATGGGGTGAAGCAAGATATTGAGAATTCTATTTCTAGCTTAGGCTCTAACTTGTTGGTAGTTCTGCCAGGGGCGCCGCGGACGCCAGGTGCTAGACCTTCGCAGGGGTCCATGAAATCGTTGAAAATATCTGACTATGAAGCTATTGCCAAGTTAGAAGGTGTAAAAGCCGCCAGTCCTATGACAAATGGCTCTTATGTGGTGATTTATCAAAATAAAAACTGGACTACATCTGTTGCGGGGGTTAATTCTAACTTTCAGGACGTAAATAATTGGACTATGACATCTGGTCGATTTTTCTCCGATAAAAATGTTCAGAACCGAGAACGTGTAGCGGTTGTGGGACAAACGGTAGTAAAAAATTTGTTTGCTGATGAAGATCCTGTAGGCAAGGAAATCCGTGTTAAAAATATTCCATTCCGTGTCATTGGTGTTCTCAAAAGTAAAGGGAACGGAACCATGGGTAATGACCAAGACGATACGGTGTTAATTCCATATACAACATCAATGGAGCGCGTAGAGGGCATTGACTATCTTCGCATGGTGTATGTTGTGGCTAAGGATGATGAGGGCATCGATCGTTTGCAGGCAGATATAGAGAACTTGTTGCGTGTTCGTCATAATATTAAAGATACAAATTTGGATGACTTCAATATTCAAAATATGAAATCTATTATGGAAACAGTGGCTCAGACGACCGGAACATTTACGTTATTCCTGGGGGCTGTTGCTGCGATTTCTCTAGTTGTAGGTGGCATTGGTATTATGAACATCATGCTTGTATCTGTAACGGAACGGACTCGAGAAATTGGTGTGCGTAAAGCTTTGGGGGCTACGTATAGCGTAATTGTTACGCAATTCTTAATAGAAGCCGTTGTAATCAGTTTGATGGGGGGCTTTATTGGTATTGCTTTCGGTATAGGAGCCTCAAAAGTAATCGGAATGGTATCTGGAATGAGTACAGTTGTATCTGTTCCAACAATCATAATGTCCTTTGCCTTTTCCATGGCTATTGGTTTGATTTTTGGTATATATCCAGCCCGTAAAGCGGCTAAACTCAATCCAATCGATGCATTGCATTATGAATAGTTTTGAATTTATAAATGTATTTTCTTAAGAACATACCATATAATTAGATAGAGTTATTCGCATATGGTGCGTTGCATGATACAATATGTATGATGTAACGCACTATTTTTATATGTTTATATTGAATTTTGACATATAACTATAGAGATTTTCATACAGGTAATGTAATAGACTTAGTATTTAGATTAGTTAATCTATGGGTATGTATATAGAATGGAGAACCTTATGGCTACAACATTGTTAGAATATTTCAACGAATTACGAGACCAGAATCCATTTTCCTGGGTGAAAGATTCTGAAGTTACCGCAGTAGATGCTGGTCATGCGGAAATGACATTGCAAACAAATGAAACAGAATATTGCAACTTTAGAGGTCACTTACATGGTGCTGTATGTATTGGTTTTGCTGATAGTGTAATGGGCTCTGCATGTTTTACATTAGGCAAGTCTGTGAGTACTATCGATATTAGTGGTAACTATGTAAAGTCCGTTAAGGGTGGCACTTTATTACGCGGTGTAGCCAATGTAGAACATAATGGTAAGACCACGATGGTTGCTACAGCTTGTATTTATAATGAACTAGGTGAGCTCGTTCACTTGGCAAGAGGCACATTCTATGTATTAGAAGAGAGACCATTACCTGATTTACCATGGCGTTTTATTGAAGAAGATAACCCTGATTTGGTATAATATAGTTTAGACTTTTAACTATAGGAGGATGCTTGAATGGAACAAGAATTACAACGTATTAAGGCAGAAGCCCTTGATGCCATCAAAGGCGCTGCTGATCAACAAGCGTTGCAAGATATACGTGTTAAATATTTAGGTAAAAAAGGTGAGGTAACGGCCTTACTAAAAGGGCTTGGTAAATTATCTCCAGAAGAACGTCCGAAGGCTGGTGCTCTCGTTAATGCTGTTCGTGAAGCATTAGAGGCTGAAATTGATGCTGTAAAAACTCGCATGGAAACCGCAGAGTTGAATGCTCGTTTAGAGCAAGAGCACATCGATATTACATTGCCTGGTCGTGCGCCAAAAACTGGTCACATTCATCCATTAACTAAGGTTAATGAAATGATTGAAGACTTCTTTATGAAAATGGGTTATACCGTTGAAGAAGGTCCAGAAGTAGAGCAAGATTACTATAACTTTGAGTGCTTAAACTTGCCTAAAGATCATCCAGCACGCGATATGCAAGATTCCTTCTATATTACTGAAAACTTTTTGTTACGTACACATACATCTCCAGTGCAAGCTCGTACTATGCAACGTCATGAGCCTAACAGCCCAATTCGTATGATTGCGCCTGGTAAGGTTTATCGTTGGGACTATGATGCGACACATTCCCCAGTATTCCATCAAGTGGAAGGTCTCATCATCGATGAGCACATTACATTTGCTGACTTAAAAGGTACATTAGAGTCCTTCTTGCGTCACATGTATGGTGATGAAACAAAGGTGCGTTTCCGTACGAGTTTCTTCCCATTTACAGAACCATCTGCAGAGGTAGATATTTCCTGTGTAATGTGTGGTGGAGATGGTTGTCGTGTATGCTCTCATACAGGTTGGCTTGAAATCTTAGGCTGCGGTATGGTTCATCCTGACGTATTACGCATTAATGGGTACGATCCTGAAAAGGTTAAAGGCTTTGCCTTTGGCATGGGCGTAGAACGTATTGCAATGCTGCTATACGGCATTAACGATTTACGCCTATTCTTTGAAGACGATGTACGATTCTTAGAACAATTTTAGGAGGAACTCATGAAAGCAAGCTTACAGTGGATGAATGAATACGTGCCTGTGGATATGAATCGTCCTGCTCAAGGATTGGCTGATGAATTAACACAAGCTGGTATTCCTGTAGAAGATGTCATTTCTATGGATAATGGCATTAAGAAAATTTATACTGGTAAAATCGTAGAAATCACAAAACACCCAGATGCAGATAAATTACAAGTATGCCAAGTAGAATGCCTTACTGAAGAAGGCGAGCCTATTACAAAACAAATTGTAACAGCCGCTACTAATGTAGCAGTAGGTCAAATCGTGCCTGTAGCGTACCATAAATCTCGCTTAGCCGATGGTACAGAAATTAAAAAGGGCAAATTGCGTGGTGTTGCCTCCGAAGGCATGTTCTGCTCCGTTGCAGAATTTGGTATCTCTAGTGACCTAGTGTTACCAGAAGAAGCGCAAGGCATTTACATTTTTCCTGAAAATACACCAATTGGTCTTGATGTAAAAGACGTATTGGGTATGAATGATACCGTATATGAGTTTGAACTCACTGCTAACCGAGCAGATTGTTTTTCCATGGTTGGCTTATCCCGTGAATTTGGGGTGATGACAAATCAAAAAGCTTTATTCCCAGTTATCATGGTAAATGAAAATGGTGAGTCCATAGAAGGCAAAGCATCTGTTGAGATTGAGGCAGATGATCTTTGTACTCGTTTCACTGCTCGCGTAGTAACTGATGTTAAGGTGGAACCATCTCCATTGTGGATGCAAAACCGTTTGCGCAATAGTGGTATTCGTCCTATCAATAATGTAGTAGACGTAACAAATTATGTTATGTTAGAACTTGGTCAACCTATGCATGCCTATGATTATGATCATGTAAAAGGTCATAAATTAGTGGCGAGACGTGCTAAAAATGGTGAAGTGCTTGTTACACTTGATGGTTCTGAACGCGAATTGAATGACTCCATGCTTATTATTGCTGATGCTGAACGTCCAGTAGGTGTAGCAGGTATCATGGGTGGGTTTGATAGTGAAGTGACAAACGAAACGACCACAGTTATGTTTGAAGCTGCTGTATTTAATGGTCCATCTATTCGACGCACTGCTAAAGCTCTTGGCATGCGCTCTGAAGCATCTGGCCGTTTTGAACGTGGTGTAAATCATAAATACACCGCCTATGCTATCGACAGAGCGGCGCAATTATTGCAACAAATTTGCCCTACTTGTAAAGTTGGTGTAGGCGTAATTGATGTATATAAAAATCCTGTAGAACAACATACCGTAACTTTCACAGCAGCACAAATCAATGATTACTTGGGTACAAACATTGAAAAAGACGAAATGGTTCGTATTTTGACAGCCCTTGAATTCGTTGTAACAGAAGAGGGCGACAAGTTGTCTGCCCTCGTTCCAACATGGCGTGGTGACGTAACAGTGATGCCTGATATCGCCGAAGAAGTGGCTCGTATCTACAATTACGATAATATTGCGCCTACAATCCCTGTTGCGGTATTGTCCTCTGGTGGCATGACACCTAAGAAAGCTCTTACTAAAGAGGTTACACATGCATTAGCTAAATTGGGTATGACTCAAATCATTACATTTAGCTTCATGCATAAAGATGGTCTTTCCAATATGATGCTTTCTGAAGGGGATAGCCGTTATACAGCCATTCCAATCTTGAATCCTATTTCCGAAGAATTCCCTTATATGCGTACAACATTGGTACCGGCTGTTATTGAAGCAGCAAAACGCAATATTGCGCAACAAAATAAGGATCTTTGGTTATTTGAAACAGCTAATGTATATGAACCAAAAGCTTTACCTTTAACAGAAGTACCTCATGAACGACCTATGTCCTGTGGTATATTGATGGGCAAGGCAAACCAAGCTGGTTGGAATAAAGCAGAACGCACTACAGATTTCTATGATGTAAAAGGTATTGTAGATGCGTTGTTAACTGAACTAGGCGTTACAAGCTATGAAGTTAATCGCGGCACTGAGCCATACTTTCACCCAGGTGTGAGTGCTCAATACGTAGTTGATGGTAAAATGATTGCTCAATATGGTGAATTACATCCACAAGTGAGCAAAAACTTTGATTTGCCTGGTAAAGTATATATGTTTGAAATCGATTTGGAAGCGGTATTATCTTTGACGATTCCAGCATTCCGCTATACATCTTTCAGTAAATTCCCAGGCACTAGCCGTGACCTTGCTATCGTTGCACCTGTGTCCGTTGCTAGTGGTGAAATTTTATCTATCATTAAAGAGCATGGTGGAGAATATTTAGAAAATGCATCTATCTTCGACGTTTACGAAGGTGAACATATCGAAGCTGGTTATCGCAGTCTTGCGTACAACTTGCAATTCCGCTCTATGGAAGGTACGTTGAACGATGAAGATATTGACGGTAATATTCAAGCTATTATCGATGCATTAGCAGAAATTAATTGCAGATTACGTTAATCTCAAGTAGTATATTGAAAGGGTTTACCGTATGGTAAACCCTTTTAGTACTATAGTTATACCTTTAGTTAGGTAGAAAGGATTGTCCATGGAATTATTGGCTCCTGCCGGTACGATGGAAAATTTCATAGCTGCCTTAGAATCTGGAGCGAATGCGATTTATCTCGGTGGTAAAGGCTTTAATGCTCGTGCTCATGCAGCAAACTTTGGCATTGAAGAATTGGCCGAGGCTATTCGATTGGCGCATATTTTAGATGTGTCCGTATATGTAACAGTAAACATCCTAATAGGCGATTCTGAATTAACGGCTCTCGAGTCGTATTTAAAAGACTTAGAACGCATCGGTGTTGATGCTATTATCGTTCAAGATTTAGCAGTGGCTAAGTTGGCACAGCGAGTGGCTCCTAAATTACACTTACATGGTAGTACACAAATGACTGCAGCTACGCTAGATGCGGTTCGTTTTTATGAAAGTCTCGGTTTTACACGTGTCGTTTTAGCTCGTGAATTGAGCCTAGCTGAAATTGAACATATTTGCAAAAACTGTACAGCTGAAATCGAAGTCTTTGTTCATGGTGCCTTATGCGTATGCTATTCTGGACAATGCTTAATGAGTTCCTTCATCGGTGGTCGCAGTGGTAACCGTGGTGCTTGTGCACAGCCTTGTCGCTTGCCTTATGAATTACTAGATTCCTCGGGTACTAGCTTATTACCTAAACACGAAGCTTATTTATTGAGCCCTAAAGATCTTAACTATAGTGAACATATGAATGAACTTGTAGCAGCCGGTGTAAAGTCCTTCAAGGTGGAAGGGCGTATGAAGAAGGTATCCTATGTGCGCCAAGTTATTGGTACTTACCGCCATATCTTGGATACGGCTCATATGGATTCTGCTGACGCTAAGGCATTGGCTGCTGGCTTTAACCGCGGCTTCTCTACAGATTACTTAACAGATCATGTAGGGAAATCCATGATGACCGTTGTGGCTCCAAATAATCAAGGGAAATTGATCGGCAAAGCAGAGGTCAAAAAGGGACAAGTTCATTTGTACCTAACAGAACCGATTGAAAAAGGTTCACTCTTAAAGGTAATGCAAGCTTCTGGTAGTATTACGTACTACCAAATTGATCAGAATTGGTCCTTAGTAAATGAAAAACATTTTGTAGGTAAACCTGATGAAGGCTTTGCGGCAGGACAAGTATTCTTGGCATCTACGCCAAAATCTCAAAAGCAACGGGGCTTACAAGACTTTAGTGCTAAATTAGAAGTACATGGTTATCTATCTATTAATACAGACCGAGAACAGCCATGTACAAATCTTACCTTTGTATTAAACGACGGTCGTACTGTGACAGTATCTAATGAGTTTGAACCAGTTTATGCTAATAATAAACCGACTAGTTTAGAGAAGGTTACAGACCAAGTGGGTAGATTAGGTAATACATTGTTTACTCTAGCCTCTATGTCTATTCCAAAAGGTCCATATATGTGGCCTGCTAGTGTTTTGAATGCATTGCGTCGCGATGCAGTGGAGTCTTTAGAAACTCTGTTAATTACAGATCATGAAACTGCTTGGGCTGAGCTGGCTGTAGAGCCTCAAGATATGTCATCTATGGTTGCTAAGGGTAAGGTTCAATATTCTGAGCCTATGGTGAGTGCTCGCGTTGATGAACTAGAGGCTGTGAAAGCAGCTATTGACGGGGGCGCTAAGAAGATTATCTTCGGTGGTGACCGTTTACAACGTAAGCCTTATGAACTTAGCATCTACGAACAGGTAGCTAAGCTTTGTAAAGACCATAATGTACTTTGTGTATTTGCTACCCCTCGGGTTGTGAAAGATGATGAAGTAAAGGCGTATATGAATACCCTTAAGGCCATAGTTGAGGCGAAACCAGATAGCATTTCTATTCACGTCCCTCAAGCCTTATTGTGGCTTCGTGACTTAGGGTATACAGGTGCTATTGAAGCTGATACAGGTCTTAACATATTTAATGGCTCTGCATTACAAGTATGGGAAGATTTACATATGAGTAGCATAGCGCCATCCTTAGAGTTAACCTTGACGCAACTCGTAAGCTTACAAAAATCTACTAATTTGCCATTAGAGGTTATGGTTCATGGCTATACGGAAATGATGATTTCTGAATACTGTGCCATCGCTAGCTTTGTAGGGACAGGTAAAAAAGAAAATTGCCCTATGCCGTGTGTAAAGGAAGATTACGCATTGAAGGACCGTAAAGGGGAAGTATTCCCACTTCGTACGGATCCGTATTGCCGTATGCACATCATGAATAGTCATGAAATGGATATGCGCGCGTATGTGCCAGAGTTACACCGAAAAGGGCTACATATTTTGCGCATCGATGGACGTCATATGGATCCAAAGAGATTGCGTACTATCGTAGCAGATTATGTATCCATTCAAAATGGAACTAAAGAGGCTCCGCCAAAGAGTGTAGGCAAAGATGATACGCCTATTACAAGGGGCCACTATTTTAGAGGTATTTTATAAAAGAGGTAGTACATTGTTTAACGAAGATGTATTAGACTTTCACCATATAAAAGAACAATTACAACAACATTGTAGTTCTACCATTGCTAAAGAATTAGCCATGCACATCGAACCTATGACAGATGCGAAAGCCATTCAAGAGAACCTTGATGAAACGGCAGAAGCCATGCGTTCTTTGCAAACCGAGGTAGAACAACCGTTAGGCGGTACGCGAGATATTCGTGAATCCTGTAAAAAGAGTCGTAAAGACTTTGTCCTTACTCGTGAAGCATTGTGGGATATTTATTTAACCATTGGTGCTTATAAGCGAATGACAAAGTTCTTTAGAACGAAATATATGGAATATCCATTGCTATCCCTATGGGTACAGGATATGCCGAATACAGATCGCATTGAAAACCGATTTAAACGCGTCTTTGATGATAAAGGGGAATTGCTTGATACAGCATCTCCTAAGTTGGCTAGCTTAAGAAATACGATTATCAAAACTCGTGATAAGATTAAAAATGATATTCAAGCTATCTTACACGACAAGGATAATCAGAAGTATTTCCAAGAAACGATTATTACACAGCGTAACAATCGCTATGTAATCCCTGTAAAACAGGAATATCGCCAATATTTTGATGGTCTTATTCACGACCGTTCTGCAACGGGTCAAACACTCTATATTGAACCGATGCGCTTGGTGAATCTAAATAATGAATTACAAGAGGCTTTGATTGGTGAAGAGCAAGAGGTATTGCGTATTTACCGTGAATTATCAGCCCTTGTAAAACAACATAGTAATGATTTGATGGATGCTTGTGAAAAGGTATCCCACATCGAATTTGTATATGGTAAGGCGAGCCTTGCTATTTCTTATAAGGGTGTACCGGCCATCTTGAGCACAGACAGAACTGTCAATCTCATGAGAGCTCGGCACCCATTAATCCCACCGAATGTGGTAGTACCTACAAATATTCAATTAGGTACATCGTACCGTATTTTATTGATTACTGGGTCTAATACAGGCGGTAAAACAGTATCCCTTAAAACATTAGGGTTATTGAGTTTAATGAACCAATGTGGTCTATTTATTCCTGCAGACCACGGCTCAATGTTGCCTATATTCCAAAATATCTTTGCCGATATTGGGGATGAACAAAGTATTGAGGCTAGCCTTAGTACGTTCTCTGCTCATATGACACAAGTTATTTCCATTATTAAACATTGTGGCCCAAATGACTTGGTATTGCTGGATGAGCTTGGATCCGGTACAGATCCAGAGGAAGGTAGTGCACTTGCTGTATCTATCCTCGAGTTCTTCCGTAAAAAAGGTGCCCTTATGATGGTAAGTACCCATTATAATGAGCTTAAAAACTATGCATACCATACAGAAGGAATCGAAAACGGCCATGTAGAATTTGATGAGCGCACCTTAAAACCAACATATCGACTTCATATCGGTGTAGCTGGTAGTAGCCATGCGTTGAGTATTGCGGCCCGTTTAGGTTTGCCAAAAGATATCGTAACGCGCGCTGCAGAGTATAAATCTCAATTTGGTAGCCATGAAATGGAAGAAGTCCTTTCAGATTTGAATGAGCAACTTCGTAAGGCATCTGAACGGGAAAGAGCCTTAAAGAAAGAGCTTGATGAAACACGTCGCATGCGTGGTCAATTAGAGAAGGAAAAGAAACAGTTTAACGAAAAGCGTAAACAAATCTTAACCAAAGCACAAGCTGATGCAGAATCTATGAAACGTAGCTTACGCGTCGAAGGGGAAGCGATTATCAAGCAATTGAAATCGCAATTCTCTGAAACAAATAAGGATAAGCGTCAATCTGCTATTAATGCTGCACGTAAGGGTATCTCTAATGTACATATACCAGAATCTCCAGTAGATGATGATCGTAAATCTTTGACTGCAGATACTATTAAGGTAGGCCAAGCAGTATATGTTACATCTTTACGCTCATTAGGTACCGTATTAGCTATCAATGGCAATCGTGTGAATGTAGATATTAATGGACTAACAGCTACTGTAAAGGTTAGCGAATTACAATCTACTACACGTGAAGAAGGAAATAAGCTTGAACGGGAACAAAAAGCAGCTATGCCTAAGACTAGAAAGCGTATGGGGGGCTCTGCCGTACAACGCCAAAAAGAGGTTCGTACTGAAATCAATATTCTTGGACAAACGGTAGATGAAGCGACAGTTTCTGTTGGTAGATTTATTGACCAAGCTTTACTTGGTGGTGTTAATCAAGTGCGCATTATTCACGGTAAGGGGACTGGCGCATTACGAGAAGGTGTACATCAATATTTGCGTACCTTACCGCATGTAGCTCATTTTGAAACGGCAGGCTATGATGAAGGTGGTGCAGGGGCTACCAATGTAGTTCTGAAATAAAGCTACACAATAGTGATATAGTTATAGATAATATAGTAAATTATTATCGTATATCAAATTGGTTATGGGGTATAGCCATATACATATATAGAAATAGAAGAGGTAGTAAGTTCTTAGAACTTACTACCTTTTTACGTAAAAGAAAGGAGCGGAACACATGTTCCGCTCCTTTAGAGTATTAGATTAACGATCTTTTTTACTAGACTTTTTACTTTTGGATGAATTAGATTTCTGTTCAGTTGCATCATCTTTTGAGCCACTGTCATCTTTTACAGCTTCATCTTTCGATTTGTCTTTATCATCTTTTTTGTCTGCTTTTTCGTCCTTAGCAGCTTCTTTTTTAGGCTGTGCTTTTACAGGATTATAATAACCTTCAGAAACAGCTGATTGAGCGCTAGCAGGAACGGAGAAGTCAGAAGCAGGGGTATTGGCAAGCGCATTTGCCATGAATTGACCCCACATAACAGCAGGTGTACTACCACCCGTAATACCGTGTAATGTTTCGGTGCCGTAGTCATCACCAATCCAAACAGCAGCTACTAAATCTGGAGTGTAACCTATGAACCAAGCATCTTTGGAGTCATCAGTAGTACCTGTTTTACCTGCTGCAGGACGACCGATGGCTGCATTACCGCCAGTACCACCATTTATAACAGATTCTAGCATATTAGTCATGATGGCCGCATCTTTTTCATCAATAACGCGTTTTTCTTGGATAGAGTTTTCTTCTACAACTTGGCCGTTGCGATCTACAATTTTAAGGATGGCTGTAGGTTGAACCTTGATACCGCCATTAGCAAGTACACCGTAAGCCTGTACCATATCAAGAGGTGTAACACCATGAGTTAAACCGCCAAGTGCTGTCGATAAGTTGTAATCTTGATCAGTTAGAGTAGAGATACCCATTTCTTTAGCAAGATTGATAACTTTAGTCATACCTACTTCATCAGCAACTTTTACAGCTGCTACATTGCGAGAATGTTGTAATGCGTAGCGGTATGTAATATTACCTTCGTAGTCGTTTTCATAGTTTTTAGGACTCCAATTACCGAAGGTAACAGGACTGTCCTCAACTATAGAACCAGGAGTTTTACCTGATTGAATAGCTGCTAAATAAACGAAAGGTTTCATAGTGGAACCAGGTTGACGTTCTGCTTGTGTAGCGCGGTTGAAAGCGTCATCGCCGCGACCACCGACCATGGCTACAATGTAACCATTGTGAGGATTCATGGCTACTATAGCACCTTGTGGTTGAGATAATCCATTTTTATCAGTGTAGTAATTAGGCAAATTTTGCATTGCTGCAACAGCAGCATTTTGTGCATCCATATCGAGAGTAGTATAGATTTTTAACCCATCTTTATAGATGGCATCATCGCCGTACTTTTCAGAAATCTGAGAAATAACATAGTTAATGAAGTAAGATGCATTAGATTTCTCATGAGCTTGTTCTTGTTTAGCTATTAAACCTAAATCTGCTTGACGAGCTTCGTCAGCTTGCTCTTGTGTAATATAACCATATTTTACCATTTGGCCTAATACGACAGCTTGACGTTTTTTACTAGCCTCTAAATCATTGAATGGGGAGTAATAGTTAGGGCTTTGTGGTAAACCAGCAATGAGCGCCGCTTGTGCAAGTGTTAACTCACTAGCATCCTTACCAAAATATACATGAGATGCAGATTGTACACCGTAAGCACCTTGACCAAAGTAGATTTGGTTCATATACATTTCAAGGATTTCATCCTTGGTGTAATGTTGTTCAATTTTAAGCGCTAATAATGCTTCGGAAATTTTACGTTTTAATGTTCTATCTTGGGATAAGAATGCATTACGAGCTAATTGTTGAGTAATTGTAGAACCACCTTCAGATACACCGCTATGTACAATGTTTACCCATACAGCACGTAAAATACCAATTGGGTCAATACCATGATGCGTATAGAAACGGGAATCTTCTGTAGCTACAAAGGCATTCTGTAAATCTTTTGGTACATCTTTTAGAGGTACTGGCAATCTATTTTCTGTGGAGTGAACCGTAGTAATGAGATTGCCGTGCACGTCATAAATCTGAGACGATGCAGAAGGGCGTACATTGGATACATCCGGTAGATTTGATAATGTGGCACTTATGAAACCACAGCCACCACCGGCTACGATGAGTATAAAGAGAAGTGTACAAATCCAAAATAGACGCTTAGGATTTGTTTTCTTCGGTGTAGAACCATTACCATTTGAGCGGCGATTGGCTCTCGTATTTGAGTTACTACTCATAGAGTCACCTCTTTTTTCTTTTAGTAAATATAACGTAAAATCTATTACGCAGTTATAAATATTATATCATAAATGGTTTAAATCCAATACTATATATAATTGTGAAAGTTTTTAGATAATGGTATACTAAAACAATAGTATTTCTAGGAGGATTATCATGATTAGTGCTCAAGAACAAGTGCGCCAAATTAAACATGGTGTAGCGGATTTAATTAACGAACAAGATCTTGTAAAAAAAATAGAGAAATTCATTAAGGAAAATAAACCACTAGTTGTAAAACTAGGTTTGGATCCAACGGCTCCAGACATTCATTTGGGACATACTGTTCCTCTTCGTAAGCTACGTTTATTCCAAGAATTTGGTCATCAAGTAGTGATCGTTATCGGTGGCTTTACTGCTCGTATTGGTGATCCTACTGGTAAAAGTGTTACTCGTCCACCATTAACAAAAGAAGAAGTATTGAAAAATGCTGAAACTTATAAAACACAAATCTTCAAGGTATTAGATCCTGAAAAAACAATTGTTCGTGACAATAGCGATTGGTTGGAATCTATGAATTTTGCTGACGTACTTCGTTTGGCTAGCTCCTATACAGTTGCACGTATGATGGAACGCGATGATTTTAGCAAACGCTTTAAAGAAGGTCGTCCTATTGGCGTGCATGAGTTCATGTACCCATTGATGCAAGGTCAAGATTCCGTAGCATTACATGCTGACGTTGAATTTGGTGGTACAGACCAAACTTTTAACTTGTTAATGGGTCGTCATTTACAAGAATTGGAAGGTCAAGAGCCACAAGTTGTTATTACAATGCCATTGCTTGAAGGTCTTGATGGCGTTCAAAAAATGAGTAAATCTTTAGGTAATTACATCGGTATCGATGAAGAACCTAAAGAAATGTACGGCAAAGCGATGTCCATTCCTGATGAATTGATGATGCGCTACTTCATGCTCGTTACAGATATGTCTATCGAAGAGCAAGAGGATATGGCAAAACGTCTTGAATCCGGGGAGTTACATCCTCGTGATGCTAAAATGCAATTGGCTCGTACCATTGTTCGCTTGTATCATGGTGAAGAGGTGGCTCTCGAAGCAGAAGAAGAATTTAAACGCGTGTTCCAACAACGCGCTATGCCTACAGACATTCCTGAGTACGCCATGGATGCACCAACAGAACCAATCTTTGTACCACAGTTCTGCACAGATGCTGGCTTAACTGCATCCAATGGTGAAGCACGTCGCTCTATTAAAGCAGGTGCTTTCAAAATAAATGGCGAAAAATATAGCGAAGAAAATATTACTCTTGAAGACGGCATGATTCTTCAAGTAGGTAAACGTAAATTCCTAAAAATTAAATTTAACTAATATAAAACTGTGATGAGGTACAGAAACTTTGTCACAGTTTTTTTCTGTCTATTTTTATCTATAAGCTTATCTACTGAATTTGTTGTTTGTGAAGGAAGAAATTGACTTACAAGTTAATGTATAATGAATATAAACGATAAATATAAAATACAAATTTGATACATAAAAGACTTAAATAGATATTATATAAATAG
>CAJZEE010000024.1 GCA_915066865.1 uncultured Veillonella sp. | reverse complement strand
GGCATACGAGAGCTGATCGTGACTGGAGTTCAGACGTGTGCTCTTCCGATCTCAAGAACCTGATCGATATATTCGTATAGAAGATGTTGCAACACCTAAGGAAATTGAAAAGGCACAACATGCACGTCTTAAAGAGGGTAAACATATAATTCCTGTGCCGACTATGGAATTAAAGTCACACTTTAGGGGGTATTTGATCGATCCGATCAAAACCATGTGGCGCCGCAGGACTTTGAAAAAACAAGATCAAGATACCTTAGGTCAAATTGGTTCTGAAGGATTTGAACGTTCTGTTGTACGTCCTGCTTTTAGCTACTATGGTCGACTCACTTTTGACGATGAAGTAATTATTAAATTGATTAGAAATGGGTTAAAAAAAGTAGCTGGTGTCGATGAGACCAGTATAATTTCTTTTAAAAAAAGCGACAAAGGTCAAAACGGTCTTGTCGTTGATATGGCTGTAGTTATTGAACATGGATATCCTGTTAAACCGTTGATGCAACAGGTACAAAAATCTGTTCGCAATGAAATTGAATATATTACCGGCATGTCTATTGAACGCATGTCCATTAAAGTTAAGAATATTATTGAAACAAAACGTAAGATTGTTAAAGTGTAGGAGTTAGAATGAAGTCTTATTATATTTACACCTATGGTTGTCAAATGAATACTGCCGACTCTGAGCGATTATCGCATCAGCTGGAATCTGTTGGGTATATACCAACAGAGAATGTTGAAACTGCAGATTTAATTCTGCTAAATACTTGTGCAGTGCGTGAAAATGCAGAAACTAAAGTTTATGGGCGTATAGGTGAGCTAAAAAGACTAAAACGTAATAATAAAAACTTGATTATCGCCGTCACAGGATGTATGGCTCAAAAAAATCAAGCAGAAATGTTTAAACGAGCTCCTCATATTGATATTGTATTAGGCACTCATAATATTCAACATATTAACGAGATGATTGAAGAAGTACAACATGGACATACGCATCAAATCAGCGTAGATATGGATAACACTGTATTACCTGAATTAGAGGCAAAACCAAATGGCTCTTTTTATGCATGGGTACCTATTATGAATGGCTGTAATAAATTTTGCACCTATTGTATCGTTCCCCATGTACGTGGTAGAGAGATTAGCCGACCTGTAGAGGCCATTGTTAAAGAGGTTACAGACCTAGGGGTTAAAGGATTTAAAGAGATCACCTTATTGGGTCAAAATGTAAACTCTTATGGCCTAGATTTTAAAGATGGTACAGATTTTGGTACATTAGTTGATGCTCTTGATGGTATTCCTGGTATAGAACGTATTCGCTATATGACAAGTCATCCTCAAGATATGAGTAAGTCTATGATTGATGCTCTTGGCAGGTCATCCAATATTGTGACGCATTTACATTTACCTATTCAATCTGGTTCCAATCGTATTTTAAAGAAAATGAATCGTCATTACACGGTAGAGCATTATAAAGAATTGCTTTCTTATTGCCGTGAAAAAATAAAAGATGTGGTGGTGACTACGGATATCATCGTAGGTTTCCCAGGAGAAACTGAGGAAGATTTTCAAGCTACATTACAGTTATTAAAAGATGTACGCTATGATATGGCTTATACGTTCATCTACTCTAAGCGTTCTGGAACGCCAGCTGCGACTATGGATGATCAAATTCCTGAAGAGGTTAAGCGTGTTCGTTTACAGACATTGATGGATGTACAAAATGAAATTTCTTATGAACTAAATAAACCTATGGAAGGACAAGTATTTGATATTATTATAGAAGGACCAAGTCCTCGTGATGAAGATATGTGGTTCGGTCGTACGTCTGGTAATAAAATGGTTTTATTCCCAAAAGACGAGTCCTTATCAATCGGTCAAACTGTACCAGCTTATATCGATAAAGCTCAAACATGGGTTTGTTATGGTAGTATTTTAAAATAAATGATTAGAATTAAAGAGAACTCGTCACTATTATGTTAACTCTAAGGTTAGATTTTTTATCTAAAATTAGTGTGCCAAACATATGGTGACGATGTTCTTTTTTTATCATAGATACTGATTAGAAATCATGTGTGTTATAATAATAGAATAATATAAAAGTTGTATATTGATGACTTTCATAGGTATGAACACCATTTAGATATTGTATTTTCTATAAAGAAGGTGTAACTATGAATTTAGATTTAAACGCTGTAGGCGAAACGGCATTATTGACACTATATGCGAGAGCGAAAGATTACGAGTCTGAACAATCCGTATTGAAGGATAAAAAATCCTTGGAGATTATAAATCAGATTGAGTATGATTTTGATCAATTTAAAGATGTTAAGATGTCCTATTATGGTATTTTAGGACGGGCTAAAGTTATTGATAATGAGATACGAAAGTTTATATCTCTTTATCCAGATTGTATCGTCGTATCATTAGGTGCCGGTTTAGATACTATGTTTTATCGAGTCGACAACGGTTATATTGATTGGTATAATATCGATTTTGCCGGAGTGATTGAGGCACGTTCACAATTTTTTGAGCCTCATGAACGAGTACATAACGTAGTGAGCTCTATAACTGATGAATTGTGGACTAAAAATATTGAGATAAATGGCCGAAAACTATTGCTTGTTAGTGAAGGGGTAGTTATGTATCTTACACTGGATGAAATGAAGCAATTCTTAGGCTTACTGACTGATTCTTTTGAAGAATTTACCTTATATCTTGATATGATTTCTCCTTACGTGGCAAAACGTAGTAAACAACATGATATGCTCAGTAAGATGGATGTTACTTTTCAATGGGGAACTAAGGATGGTCATGAAATTGTAATTATGAATCCTAAACTTAAACAAACTGGACTGATTAATTTTACAAGAAGTATGTTGTCCTTAGCGCCTATTGTTTATAAATTGTTGTATCCGTTCATATATTTGTTCAATAACCGCATGGGTATATACGAATATAAGCGGAATCTGTGATATGACTCATAATATATGAGGTGAATATGAGTAAAAAGCAAACACCTATGATGGAGCAGTATTTAGATATTAAATCTAGATACTCTGAAGAATTACTGTTCTTTCGCTTAGGTGACTTTTATGAATTATTTAATGATGATGCTTTAGTTGCATCTCGTGAACTTAATATTACCTTAACAGGTCGACCTACAGGAGATGAGGAACGCACACCGATGTGTGGCGTTCCTTTTCATGCTGCTGAAAGCTACATTGAAACGCTCGTTAAAAAGGGGTATAAGGTTGCTATTTGTGAGCAATTAGAGGATCCAAAAGCGGTAAAGGGCATCGTTAAGCGCGATGTTATAAAAGTCATTACACCGGGGACGGTGATGACGGAGAATGGCAACGATGCAAGGTCAAATAACTTTTTATCATTATTTTATATGGTAAAAGATGCGTGGATTCTTGTGTTTTCCGATGTATCTACAGGCGAAGTTATTTGGCATCGCATTACAAATTGTGAAAAACGCAGTGATATGTACGATGCACTTAGCATGTATCGACCAAGTGAAATCATATTGCCTGAAGGAACGATATTACCGCAAGATATTCGAGATTTTATTGAAAACCAATTTAGTAATGTCGTATTTTCTCCTTTTTCTACCTACTATACACAGCGTGAAGTATCTGAAAAAGCTGTCACTCATTTTGGTGATTTAGGCCTTATGGAAGAGGACGTATGGGAAGCTTTAGGTTATATGCTTTTATATTTAGAAGATATAATTAAGTCTGAAATTTCTCATATCAACTATGTACATCAATTAAGTGTAGGTAATCGCCTCATTCTTGATACATCTTCTTTGCGTCACCTTGAAATTACTCACAATTTACGTGATGGTGGTCAAAAAGGTACTTTACTTGATGTGCTAGATCGTACGTTGACACCAATGGGGGCACGCCTTTTAAAACAATGGCTTGAAAGCCCGTTAACTGATGTAAATCAAATTCAACGTCGCCAAGCGGCCGTGGCAGAACTCATTACACGCGGTGCTGAACGCTCTCATATTCAAAGCTTTTTAGATTGTATTTACGATTTTGAACGTATCGTTGGCCGTGTTGAAACTGGATCTGTATCTCCAAGAGATTTAACAGCTCTTCGTGAGTCATTAGCAGTTTTACCGGATATTAAGAATGTATTAAGTACATGTTCAAGTCTAGCTTTAACGTCGATTAATGAACGCATTCATGATCATAAAGATATTTATGACTTATTATGTCGTGCTATTGCAGAGCAACCAGCGTTGACATTAAAAGATGGTCGAGTTATTAAAGATGGCTTTAATGCTGATTTAGATGAGCTACGTTCTTTAGCGACTAATAGCGAGCAATGGCTCGCCAAGATGGAAGCGGATATTAAAGAAGCTACAGGGCTTTCAAAAATTAAGACTGGTTATAATAAAGTGTTTGGTTACTATTTTGAAGTATCACATAGTAAATCAGAACAAGTGCCAGATTATTTTATTCGAAAACAAACCTTGGCCAATGCTGAACGTTATATTACACCTGAGTTGAAAGAGTTTGAAATTAAAATTCTCAGTGCAAAAGATAAAATCATTGCGTTGGAGCACGAACTATATCAACAATTGCGTAATGATATTAAGCTCGTTATCAAAGCGGTACAAGAAACGGCTCGAGCTCTTGCAGACCTTGATGTATTATGCTCATTAGCATTAGTTGGATACGAAGAAAACTATATTTGTCCAACTATTGTAATGAATGGTCAAATCAATATTCGCGATGGTCGTCATCCTGTTATTGAAAAGTTCTTAAAACGTGAGGTATTCGTACCAAATGATATCGTTTTAAATCATGATGAAGAAGAATTTTTACTCATTACAGGCCCTAATATGGCAGGCAAGTCTACTTATATGCGTCAAGCGGCTATTTTAATGATTATGGCACAGATTGGTTCCTTTATTCCCGCTCGTGAGGCATCTATCTCACCTGTGGATCGTATTTTTACACGTGTCGGTGCTAGCGACGATATTTCTACTGGCCAAAGTACATTCATGGTGGAAATGAAAGAGGTAGCTTATATCTTAGAGAATGCTACTCACAATAGCTTGATTATTCTTGATGAAATTGGTCGGGGTACGAGTACCTTTGATGGTTTGAGTATCGCGCAAGCCGTAGTGGAACATATTTGTAAGCATATTCATAGCAAGACTTTATTTGCAACGCACTACCATGAATTGATTTGCTTAGAAGAAAGCTATAGTAAATTAAAAAATTATACCGTTGCAGTTAAAGAAAAAGGGAAGGATGTTGCTTTCTTGCGCCGCATCATTAAAGGTGGTGCAGATCGCAGTTATGGTATCCATGTTGCTAGATTGGCAGGCTTACCGAATTCTGTATTAAAACGGGCCGAAGTAATTTTAGAATCTTTGGAAGACCAAAGTCATGATGCTTGTGATTTAAATAATCGTGTTATGGGTGGTCAATCTACTAATGTGGTTAAACCAACTGTTAAGCAAGTTAGTGATTCCCCACTAGGCAATTTATTTACACATTCCGTAGTAGATAGCTTATTGGAAGTCGATGTAATGAGTATGACTCCAATTGAAGCATTAAATAAATTATATGAACTACAAGAGGAGGCTCGTAAAGGAGGCGGGAAATAATGGCAACCATTCACGTATTGGATGAAACGACAATCAATAAGATAGCTGCCGGTGAAGTCGTTGAACGTCCCGCATCAGTTATTAAAGAGCTCATAGAAAACTCTATTGATGCGTCTGCCACTAATATTGAGGTTGAAATTGGTGAAGGCGGTGTGGCCTATATGCGGATTACTGATAATGGTATCGGTATGACGGAGGAAGATGCTCGCTTGGCGATTCTACGTCATGCAACCTCTAAAATTCAACAAGTAGAGGACCTCTTTGATATTGCGTCCCTAGGCTTCCGTGGGGAGGCCTTGGCTAGTATTGCCTCTGTATCTCATTTCTCTTTGATTACTCGTAAAGCAGACTCTGATTTGGGGACTCGTATTACTGTTGATGGCGGCATTTATACCGATTGCATTCCTTATGGTGCGGCACCTGGTACAACTATCGAAATTAAAGATTTATTTTATAATACGCCGGCTCGTCGTAAATTTTTAAAGACGGAGCGTACAGAAGCCTCTAAAATTCAAGATATTGTAGGGAAATTAGCTCTAAGTAATCCACATATTTCTTTTAAGCTTATCATCGATGATCGGGTAGCTATTATTACACCAGGAAATGGCGATATTAGTGATACTGTAGCTGCACTATATGGATATAAAACTAAAGATGATATTTTTACTGTTGCCTATGAAAGTGATTCTATCTATATCGATGGCGTAGTGAGTAAGCCTACACTTCTTAAAAGTACAAGGATATGGCAGACCATTATCGTCAATAATCGAGTGATTTCTGATAAAACCATAATGAAGGCTATCGATAATGCATACCATGCACTATTACCGAAAAATGGTCATCCTTTGGTGGTACTAAATATTACTGTGCCTGCGAGAATGGTTGATATAAACGTACACCCTCGCAAGAGTGAAGTTAAATTCTCAGATGATAAGATTATATTTAAAGCCGTATATCACGGTATCTTAAATGCTTTAAATAATCCACTCCATGAGAGATACGAACGAGAGTCATCATCTTATATGACTGGTACAGTTGATAATATATCCGATAAATATGGTAATGATATTGCTAGTAATAGTAATATTAAGAATTTTAGTTCTAATAGTACATCCTTAGCTGGTAATACTACTTATGATTCTTATCAAACACCTACTGTTGTACACGATTCGATGCAGTCTGCTGAACATATAGCAACAGCTATAGATTATGATAAGGTTTTTGGTGGACGCCGTACAAAAGGCTATGAAGTCATGCGCGGTGAAACTTCGCAGTTTGTGGAAAACCTTAAAACTAAGGGGTATACACCACCTGCACCTAAGGCTACTTATGAACAATCCTCTTTTGTAGATGAAAGTTTTGAAGCTGTTCCTACTGCATACACTAGTTATACTACGGAAGATGTAGAGAAGTTTAAATCCTTGTCTCATGATATTCGTAACGAAGAGGTAGAAGAGCGTACAATTCATAACTCGGGCTTTTTACCAATGGGGCAAGTTGCATCTTGTTATATATTAGCAAAAAAAGGTGATGATCTATATATCATAGACCAACATGCGGCGCATGAGCGTGTGCGTTATGATAAGTTGTGTAAGTCTTCTGAATCGATTCCTATGCAATCTATTTTGGTTCCTCAATATAATGAGGCCACAGATGATGAAATGAATTTAGTAGAGGAAGAACGAGAAATATTACTTGATCTTGGTTTCGATGTAGAGTTGGGTGGTCCTACTAAGATAAAATTAGTAGGAGCTCCTGTAGATTTGGTAGAGTCAAAAGCTTTTGAAATTCTCCAATATGTATTCTCTTACTTACATGATCATCAACAGCCTACTAAGGCTCAATTACGACATGAAATGTTAGCCTATGCGTCTTGCAGAGGGGCAATCAAGGCAGGTCATAATTTAAATATGTATCAAATGACTACTTTAATTGAGGACTTATTTAGTACCGAAAAACCATATGTATGTCCTCATGGTCGTCCTACGATAATCAAATTTACACCTGATGAATTAGGTAAATTATTCTTACGGTCTTAACATGAATATATTAACTACAGCCCAAAAATCTAATGAGGCCATTCAAGAGGAAGCCAAAGTGTTGGCTTCCTCTATGCATATGACTTATATAAAAAGAGGAAAATTATCTATACCAGCATTATTTGACACACATCTATGTGATTACATTGCGGTTCTTTCTGGTAATGGCCTAACCATTCATTTTCCCAATAATCAACAGCATAGTTTTCATTTATCCATGGCTCAATTACGTATACTACGTTTGCAACGTGGAGAAGGAGATTATTTAATTAATGCTGTTCAGACAATACTAAGTACTAATGAAATAACTGATAAAGAAGAATTTTCGTTTCTTGATTGTACAATTGGCCTTGGTAGTGACAGTATCGTGGTGAGTTATGCTTTTCCTCAGGCTAAAATAAAAGGCCTAGAAGGTTCTTTACCTATATGGCTTGCCACATCTTATGGTTTAGCTCATTATTCGCATAATGTGAAAAGTGTGACGGACGCATTACGTCGTATTGAGGTAAGTTATGATACCTTTGAAAATTATGTACCTAATCTACCAGATGAAAGTGTAGATATTATTTATTTTGACCCCATGTTTGAGGTCCCTGTAGAGGATAGTCCTCAATTTAAACCACTCCGTGGACATACTGTGGAAAGTCATATTGATGATAAAATTATGGAGGAAGCTATGCGTGTTGCCTCTTATGGTGTTATCATTAAAGAACGACCATTTAGTTCGGTCTTTCAAAACTATCCACCTCATCAATGGGTGGGCGGAAAATATAGTCGTATAGGCTATGGTGTATATATGAAGGAGTTAATGTGAATCCCTTAATTACCATTGTTGGACCAACGGCAGTAGGCAAAACAGATCTTACCTTGGACTTAGCAGAACAGCTACATGCTGAGGTTATTTCTGGTGATGCTTACCAAGTATATAAACAACTCAATATTGGTACCGCTAAACCATCGGCGGATGAACTTAAGCGTGTTAAACATCATCTTATCGATATATTAGAACCAAATGATTCATATTCAGTATCTATTTTCCAAAATCAAGCTAAAGAGATAATTGGTAGACTAAATGACAGGAATATTCTACCTATTCTGTCTGGTGGTACAGGGTTATATGTTCAATCGTTATTAGAAAACTATAACTTTAATGACGTTAAGCCTGATGAAAATTTACGATTAGAACTAGATGAGCTATTTAATACTAAAGGTATTGATGGTTTACGAGAATATGCTTTCACATTAGGAAGAAAACATAATATAGAAATTCAATATAATGATAAGCATCGTTTGTATCGAGCTATTGAAATATTGAATTATGGTGATGTAGATTCGTTACGTAATCAGACAAAAGATGGTTTATCTTATAAAGGGCCTGTTATTGGTCTTATGAGAGATCGTGATCAGTTATATGAACGAATTAATTTACGCGTTGATATGATGTTTGATGCAGGTTTAATTGAAGAGGTTGAGCAACTAGTTAAGTCCGGTGTGAATCCTGATTGCCAAGCCTTTAAGGGGATTGGTTATAAAGAGGTTGTAGACTATATAAATGGCAGTATTAATCTTGATGAATGTAGAGATTTGATCAAGAAGAATACTCGTCATTTTGGGAAACGCCAAATCACTTGGTATAAGCGCATGCCATATATTGAATGGATTCATATTGATAATAATACATCTAAAGATTTTATATTTAATAAAGCTATGGAATTAATTCGTAGAGAAGGATTAGCATGACATTAGAAGAAATACGTAGTAAAGCCCTTGAGATGGCTGAACCTGAATTTAAAAAGTTTGAACCTATTGCTTTAGCCAATACAAAAAAAGTATTAGAAGCATTTAAAGAGTGCCAGGTATCTGATTATCACTTTACAGGTACTACAGGTTATGGTTACAACGATGTGGGCCGTGAAAAGTTAGACGAAGTATTCGCCTATGTATTTAAAGGTGAAAAAGCCATCGTTCGCCCTCATTTTGTTTCTGGAACTCATGCACTAGCAACAACTTTGATTTCTTTAATGGGGAATGGTTCAAAAGGGACTGAATTTATTTATGCAGTAGGGGCTCCTTACGATACGATGCAATCTGTTATCGGTGCCTCTCGTGAAGTACGTGGATCTCTTGTAGAAAAGGGGTTTACCTATACTGAAGTGCCTTTGAAAGATAATACTTATGATGTAGAAGCTATTGCTAATGCTGTTAATGATAATACGCGCGTTGTAGTCATTCAGCGTTCTCGTGGGTATAGTACGCGTGAACCGCTATCTATTGCAGATATTAAAATTATTGTAGATGCTGTAAAAGCCAAAAACCCTAATACGATTTGTTTCGTAGATAATTGTTATGGTGAATTTACAGAGCTGCAAGAGCCATTAGAAGCTGGTGCAGATATTATGGCTGGCTCTCTCATTAAAAATGCAGGGGGCGGTTTAGCACCAACAGGTGGCTACATCGTAGGTCGTGAAGACTTAGTAGAGGATGCAGCATATCAACTTACTGCGCCAGGAC
The DNA here is from genome assembly GCA_915066865.1 of uncultured Veillonella sp. Lineage (GTDB taxonomy): Bacteria > Bacillota > Negativicutes > Veillonellales > Veillonellaceae > Veillonella. The sequence continues at coordinate 13,950 of CAJZEE010000024.1, read as the reverse complement.
TGGGTGATCATATGGGCTCTTATGCACCTGGGTACCGTTTATTCTTCCAAGGCTTATTTATGGCCCCTCACGTAGTATTACAAGCTCTTAAAGGTGCCGTATATACAGCGGCAGTTGGTGAGCTCCTAGGGTATGAAGTATTTCCTAAAGTAGATGCTAATCGGTATGATTTAATTCAAGCTATCAATCTAAAAAATGGGGAAGAAATGGAGCACTTCTGTGTAGGTATGCAAGCATATTCTCCTGTAGATGCTCACGTACATCCTATTCCTGGTGATATGCCTGGATACGAAGATAAAATCATCATGGCCGGTGGTACTTTTGTACAAGGCTCTTCTATTGAATTAAGTGCAGATGGTCCTGTTCGTCCTCCATATACGATTTTCATGCAAGGTGGCTTAGTATTTGAACATTCCATGCTCGGTATTCTAGGAGCCGCTGAAGAGCTTTTAAAACATAGATAATCATTTGAATCCCTTTTGTTATAAGAAAGGGATTCTTTTTATTTCAAATCTTTTCAATGTACCTAATTCTAGGCTATAATATAAGTTGCTATAATTTCATAGCAATACTACTCGGACTTTTACACCGAACTAGTGTTTTACACGTCAGGCTTTCACCCTGATTAGTTTTATGATCAAGAGATCATTAAAAGGAGAAAGTATGGAAAAAGTTATCGCTGTAGCTATGAGTGGCGGCGTAGACAGTTCTTTAACTGCTGCAATGCTACTAAAACAAGGCTATAAAGTATTTGGTATTACCCTATGGCTATGGGTGAGTGGTACACCTTATGATTCAGTGCCTCTCGCTGTTACAGATGCTAAGAAGATGTGTGATTTTCTTGGTATTGAGCATCATGTTATTGATGCTCGTGATGTATTCTACGATAATGTAGTAGATTACTTCGTAAAAGAATATGCCTATGGTCGTACACCAAATCCTTGTGTATTCTGTAATAAAAATATCAAATTTGATTTGATGCTCAATCGAGCCCTTGAACTTGGTGCCACACATATGGTTACTGGCCATTATGCACAAGTTAATTATAATGAAGAAACAGGTATATATGAATTGCATAAAGGCGTTGATCCTACGAAAGACCAAAGTTATGTTATGTACAATATGAACCAACGCATTTTGAGTCACCTCATGTTCCCACTAGGTGGCCAATGTAAGACTGAAACACGTAAATTAGCTGCTGAATATGATTTGCCAGTAGCTAAAAAACCAGATAGTGTAGATATTTGCTTCTTGCCTCATGGGAATTATCAAAAGCTTGTAGAAGAAGAAATGAAAGATAAACCAAAGTCTGGTAATATCGTTACTGAAGATGGTGAGGTATTAGGTAAGCATAATGGTTTATTTAACTACACTATAGGCCAACGTAAGGGCCTTGGGATTGCATATAAGCATCCATTATATGTAATTGGCTTTAATGGTGAACGCAATGAAGTCATTGTAGGTCCTAATGATCGACTTTTTACGAATCGTATGATTTGCAAGTTCTATAATTTCCTAGATGATACAATTCATAAAGAATTAAAAGCAGAAGGTAAAATTCGCTATGCAGCAAATCCTTCACCTTGTACTGCACGTATCTTAGATGATGATACGATGGAGGTTATCTTTGAAGAACCACAACGGGCTATTACACCAGGTCAGTCCGTAGCCTTTTATAATGGCACTCAATTATTAGGAGGTGCTGTTATCGATCGCGTATGTTAGAAAGGAGAATACAAGTTCCTTGAACTTGTTTACATAGTATGTCAACGAAAAAGATTAGAAACTTCTGTATTATAGCTCATATTGACCATGGTAAATCTACCATCGCTGATAGATTAATTGAATATACTGGTACATTACAAAAGCGTGAAATGGAAGCTCAAGTTTTGGATTCCATGGATCTTGAACGAGAACGTGGTATTACCATTAAAGCTCAATCTGTTCGTATTTTGTATAAAGCACAAGATGGAGAAGAGTATACTTTAAACCTTATCGATACTCCTGGCCATGTGGATTTCAGCTATGAAGTATCTCGTTCTCTTGCAGCTTGTGAAGGTGCATTACTTGTAGTAGATGCTGCACAAGGTGTAGAGGCTCAAACGTTGGCGAATGTGTATCTCGCTTTAGAACATGATCTTGAAATCATTCCTGTTATTAACAAAATTGATTTACCTTCTGCAGATCCTGATCGAGTTAAACATGAAATTGAAGATATCATTGGCTTAGATGCATCAGAAGCAGTGTTATGTTCTGCTAAATCAGGCATCGGTATCCCTGATATTTTGGAAGCTATTGTAAATAAAGTACCTGCGCCACCAGATAAATCTGATCAACCTACGAGAGCTTTGATTTTTGATAGCCGCTTTGACTCCTATAAAGGTGCTATTGCGTATGTACGGGTAAAAGAAGGCACTATCAAGGCGAAAGATACAATTCGTATGATGCATGATAAAAAAGATTTTGATGTTACTGAGCTTGGAATTTTTACGCCAAATCTCGTACCAGTACAAGAATTACCTTGTGGATCGGTAGGTTGTATTGCAGCTAGTATCAAAAATGTAAAAGATTGTCACGTAGGTGATACGGTAACATTAGCTAATAATCCTGCACCAGAACCATTGCCAGGCTATCGCAAGGCTGTATCTATGGTATATTGTGGTCTCTATCCGACAGAGTCTAAAGACTACGAAAACCTTCGTGATGCATTAGAAAAGTTACAGCTTAATGATGCTGCCTTAGAATATGAAGCGGAAACATCCTTGGCGTTAGGTTTTGGTTTCCGTTGTGGCTTCCTCGGTTTGTTACATATGGACGTTATTCAAGAACGATTAGAGCGAGAATATAATTTAACGCTCATTACGACAGCTCCATCTGTAAACTACAAGGTATATAAAACAAATGGAGAAATGCTAGAAGTAGATAATCCTGCTAAATTGCCACCTCCTACAGAAATCGATTACATTGAAGAACCATATGTAAAAGCTACTACAATTGTGCCTAAAGACTTTGTTGGTACTATTATGGAGTTATCACAAGATAAACGCGGTGAATATCAATCCATGGAATATTTGGATGAAACACGTGTATCTGTTGTGTATCACTTGCCTTTGAGTGAAATTATTTACGACTACTTTGATAAATTGAAATCTGCTACCAAGGGTTATGCATCTCTTGACTATGAGTTGATTGGGTATAAACAATCTCCAATGGTTAAGATGGATATTCTGTTAAATGGTGATCCTGTGGATGCATTGTCTATTATCGTACATAAGGACCGTGCTGCTACACGTGGTCGTGCGTTAGCTGAAAAATTAAAAGAATTGATTCCTCGTCAAATGTTTGAAATTCCAATTCAAGCAGCGGTGGGCACGAAAATTGTGGCTCGTGAAACCGTAAAGGCTTGGCGTAAAGACGTTTTAGCCAAATGTTATGGTGGCGATATTTCTCGTAAACGTAAACTCTTAGAAAAACAAAAAGCCGGTAAGAAACGCATGAAGTCAGTGGGCTCTGTAGAGATTCCACAAGAAGCATTCATGGCTATTCTCAAGGTTGAGGACTAATATAATGAAAACAGATTCTAATACTTTGAATCTGTCTACACTTGGGGATATGGGCTTGTATGTCCATATCCCTTTTTGTAAACAGAAATGTATGTACTGTGATTTTCCTGCCTATCAAAATTTACAAGATTATTATGAAACCTATGTATATGCCTTAGTACAAGAGATGGATCTGTGGGTTTCGGAACACCCAGAGTCTAAAGCTAAACCTATTGATACTATTTATTTTGGTGGTGGAACACCTACTGAATTATCAATTCAACAACTACAGATGATTGTAGATAAAATTAAAAGTACTTTTACTATTACTGACGATTGTCATATGACTATAGAGTCTAATCCTGGTGAAGTAGATCTACAGTATCTAACTAAGTTAGTTAAAGTAGGTTTTAATCGCATTAGTTTTGGTGTTCAAACCTTTGATGATAAGGCTCTTACCATGCTACATCGCAGTCATAATGGAGAAAAGGCAAAACAAGCTGTTTATGAAGCTAAAGAGGCTGGCTTTACAGATATTAATATTGATTTGATCTATGGATTACCTCGACAGTCTTTAGAAGACATAAAGCGTAATTTAGAGATTGTAAAAGATCTGCCTATAAACCATATTTCTACTTATGGATTACAGGTGGAGGTAGGAACCTATTTATACCACCTAGTACAAAAGAATCTCATTTCTATTCCTAGTGAAAGTATTGATGAATCCATGTATGATACGATGATGGAAGGCTTAAAAGAACTAGGTTTTGAACGATATGAAATTTCCAATTTCGCTAAGGATAATTCTTATAGTCGTCATAATTTAAAATATTGGCACTACGTAGACTACTTAGGATTTGGTGCTGGAGCTCATTCCTTCTATGATGGTATACGCCGTAGTAACAATCGTAATGTAATGCCTTATATACAGTCCGTTGATCGATATATTATGCCCACTATCGATACGGAGACGATTACTGTAGAACGAGCGCAAGAGGACTTTTGCTTCTTAGCGCTTCGCACTAAGTGGGGCCTTGATGAGCAAAAATTTGAGGATAGATTTGGCGTATCTGTTCATAATTTATTTGGTAATATATTAGAAGAATTAGTTACTAAAGGCTTATTAGAGTATCAAAATGGTAGTTATCATTTAAGTTCTGACGGGGCTAAGCATGGTAACTATGTATTTAGTCAATTTATTCGAGAGTAATTTCTCACAGTTTCTCAAAATCTAATATGTTAGTATAAATAGGATGATGGTGAATAAGCATGCTAGATTTGAGGAGGAACGATGAAGACATCTGTCATATTACACGGTTTACATAATGAATTTACTTTAGATCAAATGAAGGCATGCATAGAATTAGCTGAAAAATATGGTGGATCTTTCCGCCATGTAGTAACTGGTATACAAATTACAGGTATTGAAAAAGACGATAAAGAACAGCTCATCTCAGAACTACCTGAAGGTGTGACTACTGTTATTCATAGAGGTGTTAATTCTTTAATTGCCTGCGTAGGTAAAGGCTATTGTAAAAATGGCCAAATGGAAACTAAAGAATTAGCTGATTATGTAGAGAGAAAACATTACGGACGAAAAACATCTCACAAGTGCAAGATTGGCATCAGTGGATGTGGTCGGAACTGCCCAGATGCAATGGTAAAAGATATTGCCTTTATTGGTACATCTCAAGGTTTTATGTTAGCTGTTGGCGGCAATACAGGTATGAGACCAGAAGCTGGCAAAATTTTAGCTAGAAAGCTTACAGTAGAGCAATCCAAAAAAGCTGTAGATATCTTAATAGATTGGTATGCAGAACATGGCGAGCCCCGTGAGCGTATGGGGAAACTATTAGAACGCTTAGGTAATCCCTTAGAATGTGTAGAACTATAAGTTGCTATATTTTAAGTGCTAATGGTTTTATAGTTCTTAATCTGTTCGTTTATCTAGAGAGTGATTGGTTTTTCTCTGAGTTTTAGTAACAATAAAATTATTACATATATAAACACTTATACTATTTTATGGTTTTAATAATAAAAATGTTATTAGACCATCATATTCTACTATTTAGATTTTAGAATATGGCATAAATGTAGATAGTATAAGTGTTTTCTTATTATTGTACTTTGATTTTTTGACTAATTAATTTAAAATATTCAATTGTCTTTTTGACTAAATAGATATTATTTGACTTTTTAAGGATTTTTTTGCTTGACAATTTTTTCCTATGTGATAATATTATACATGCGATTAGCACTCAAAGTTTATGAGTGCTAACAAGAGGTGTCATTATGGATGAAAGAAAACAGCGCATCTTGCGAGCCATAATTGAAGACTACGTTAAATCTGCTGAACCTGTAGGTTCCAGGACGATTGCAAAGAATTATAATCTTGGTATTAGTCCTGCAACAGTACGCAATGAAATGTCCGATTTAGAGGAGTTAGGCTATTTGGAGCAACCTCATACATCGGCGGGACGTATTCCTTCAGCTAAAGGCTATCGCTTATATGTTGATTCTATGTTGAGTCAACAACCTGTTCCATTACAGGATGCTGAGAAAATTGAAATGTTATGGAAACATTCTAATGGATCTACCAGTGAGCTCTTCTTAAATATGGCTAAATTATTATCACAAGTGAGCCATAGTATGAGTTTGTTCTTAGCTCCAGCCCATGATAGAGCATTAATCAAATACATTCATGTATTGCCGCTTGATTCACATCAAGCTGTCATGGTTGTTATTACTGAAACTGGTGCTCTTGATAATGAATTAATGTACTTTACTGAAGGCGTTTCGCCTGATGTATTACAAAGTTTAGCTATGCAATTTAGCAATGCTTTACAGAATATAAGTATTGGTCATGTAACGGCTGAAGCGTTAGGAACACTATTGATTCATATGGAAGGTCCCCAAGGGATTTTGATGATCCTTTCAGAAACATTATTACGAGCAATTAATAAACGTAAGTTGTTCTATTCTGTAGGTACTACGGAGTTGTTAAATCAACCAGAGTTTAAGTCTGTTGAAAAAGTGCAACCTTTGCTTTCATTAGTGGAAGAACAAAATCAATTGGGACAATTATTAAAGGATGATTCACCTACACCTGTAAAGGTAAAGATTGGCAATGAAAATGATACCGAAGCACTTCAATCGATGAGTGTAGTACAAGCTGATTTTACAAATCAAGATCAACCTATCGGTACTCTTGCTATTCTAGGACCGACACGAATGGAATATGGTCGTATCATTGGCATGTTGTCTCATATGAAACATATAATGGAATCTATGGTAAAAGAACAAAAATAGAAAGGGCATATAATGGCTGAAGAACAAGACATTAAACAAGAAACAGTTGACGAAACAGTGGAAACTACAAATGTAGAGACACCAGCTGTTGAGGAAGCTGAAGAAGTTGTGGCGGACGCAGCTCAAGTATTAGAGGAGCTCAAAGCAGACTTTGATAATCGCTATAAGCGTTTACAAGCGGACTTCGACAACTTTAAACGTCGTACTAATCAAGAAAAAGAGCAACTTGCAGGATATGTTAAAGGGGATGTACTTACAGATCTACTTCCTGTATTAGATAACTTTGAACGAGCTGTTCAAAGTCCAGTAGAAGGTGATGCAAAAGTATTCCTTGATGGATTTATCATGATCCATCAAAACTTGATGGCTATGTTATCTAAACACGGTTTAGCCGTTATCGATGCGGTGGGTAAACCATTTGATCCAAATTTCCATCAAGCAATTATGCGAGTGCCGTCAGATGAATATGAATCTGATACGGTATGTGAAGTATTACAAACTGGCTATACTGTTGATGGTCGTTGTATTCGTCCAGCAATGGTAAAAGTTGTTGAATAGATTATAAAGGTTTTAGGAGGCATATATTATGGCAAAGGTAATTGGTATTGATTTAGGTACTACAAACTCTTGTGTTGCGGTTATGGAAGGTGGCGAACCTACGGTTATTACTAACCAAGAAGGCGCTCGTACAACTCCTTCCGTTGTTGGTTTTGCAAAAAATGGCGAACGTTTAGTTGGTCAATTGGCTAAACGTCAAGCTGTATCTAACCCTGAAAACACAATCATTTCTATTAAACGTCACATGGGTACAGACTACAAAGTAACTGTAGAAGGTAAGTCTTATACTCCTCAAGAAATTTCTGCAATGATTCTTCAAAAAATCAAAGCTGATGCAGAAGCATATTTGGGTGAACCTGTTAAACAAGCTGTTATCACAGTTCCTGCATACTTTACAGATGCTCAACGTCAAGCTACTAAAGACGCTGGTGCTATTGCAGGCCTTGAAGTACTTCGTATCATTAACGAACCTACAGCAGCAGCTCTTGCATATGGCGTAGATAAAGATGAAGATGGTAAAGTTCTTGTATTTGACCTTGGTGGTGGTACATTCGACGTATCCATTCTTGAACTTGGCGATGGCGTATTTGAAGTATTAGCAACATCTGGTAACAACCATCTTGGTGGTGATGACTTCGACCAACGCATTATGAACTACCTTATTGAAGAGTTCAAAAAAGAAACAGGTATCGATTTATCCAATGATAAATTAGCTGATCAACGTTTAAAAGAAGCTGCTGAAAAAGCAAAAATTGAATTGTCTGGCGTAGCAAGTACAAATATCAATTTGCCATTCATCACAGCTGATGCTACTGGTCCTAAACACTTGGATGTAACATTGACTCGTGCTAAATTCGAAGAATTAACTGCTGATTTGGTACAAGCTACTATCGAACCTACTCGTAAAGCTATGAATGATGCTGGTTTATCTGCATCCGATATCGATAAAGTATTGTTAGTTGGTGGTTCTAGCCGTATTCCAGCTGTACAAGAAGCTATTAAAAAAGTATTGGGTAAAGAACCAACTAAAAACGTTAACCCTGATGAATGTGTAGCTATTGGTGCTGCTATTCAAGGTGGTGTATTAGTAGGTGAAGTAAAAGACGTATTGTTACTTGATGTAACTCCATTGTCTCTTGGTATTGAAACAATGGGTGGTGTATTCACACGTATTATCGATCGTAACACTACAATTCCTACATCTAAATCTCAAGTATTCTCCACTGCTGCAGATAATCAACCATCTGTAGATATCCATGTATTGCAAGGTGAACGTGAATTCGCAGCAGATAACAAAACATTGGGTCGATTCAACTTAGATGGTATCCCAGCAGCTCCTCGTGGGGTTCCTCAAATCGAAGTAACATTCGACATCGATGCTAACGGTATCGTACATGTAAAAGCAAAAGACTTGGGTACTCAAAAAGAACAAAAAATTACAATCACTTCTTCTAGCGGATTAAAAGAAGACGAAATCGATCGCATGGTTAAAGAAGCTGAAGCACATGCAGCAGAAGATAAAGCTAGAAAAGAAGAATTAGATGTTAAAAACAATGCAGACTCCTTGGTATACCAAGCTGAAAAAGCTTTGAAAGAACTTGATGGTAAAGGCGACACAGCTTTGTTGAAAGAAGTTGAAGAAGCAAAAGATAAATTGAAAAAATCTATCGAAGCAGGCAACATCGAAGATATCAAAAAAGACAGTGAAGCTTTGGAACAACCATTACATAAATTAGCTGAGCAAATGTATGCAGCAGCACAACAAGCTCAACAAGCAGCTGGTGGTGCAGAGCAAGGTCAACAACAAACAAAATCTGATGACAATGTAGTTGATGCTGATTACACAGTAGTGGATGACGATAAGAAATAAGAAGGGTTGGTAACTAATGGCACGTGATTATTATGACATCTTAGGGGTCAGTAAAAATGCCTCTCAAGATGAAATCAAAAAGGCCTTCCGTAAAAAGGCACGCCAATACCATCCAGATGTAAATAAAGATAATCCAAAGGAAGCGGAAGCAAAATTTAAAGAAGCGAACGAAGCTTACGAAGTATTGTCTGATGAAACTAAAAAAGCCCAATATGACCAATTCGGCCACGACGCCTTCAAACAAGGAGGCGGCGCTGGCGCCGGTGGTTTCCAAGGTGGCTTTGGCGGTTTCGGTGGTCAAGCTGGGGGCTTTGGTGATATCTTTGGCGATATTTTTGGTGGCATGTTTGGCGGTGGTCGCCAGCAACAAGGTCCTCAAAAAGGTAATGACTTGCGCGAAGATATTGATATTTCCTTTGAAGATGCAGCCTTTGGTAAATCTGTGGAAATAGAAGTGCATCGTCATGAAGAATGTGATCACTGTCATGGTACTGGTGGTGAACCAGGATCTCGTGTCGATACTTGTCCAAACTGTCATGGTTCCGGTCAAGAAGCGGTTATTCAAAATACTCCATTTGGGCGTATGCAATCCGTTCGCACTTGTTCTCGCTGTCATGGTACTGGTAAAAGCATTGAAAAACCTTGTTCTAAATGCCGTGGTACAGGTGAAATACTTGCAAAACGCAAGATTTCTATTAAAATTCCAGCTGGCGTAGACAGCGGTTCTCGCTTACGTGTAGCTAATGAAGGGGAACCAGGTATCTTAGGTGGCCCTAAAGGCGATCTTTATGTATATATTTTTGTTCGTCCTCATAAGGAATTTGAACGAAATGGTAATGACGTTATTAGCCGTGTGAATATTAGCTTTGCTCAAGCTGCTCTAGGTGCGACTATACAAGTTAACACCTTAGATGGTAAAGTAGAGTTAAAGATTCCGGAAGGTACTCAAACGGGAACGGCATTCCGCGTAAAGGGCAAAGGTATTCCATATTTGCGTAACCCTAAGCAACGTGGGGACCAACATATTGTGGTAACTGTTCAAACGCCTAAGAAGTTGACAGATACTCAACGTGAGTTGTTATTACGCTTTGCAAACGAAAGTAACGAAGATGTAAATAACTTACAAGTGAGCAAAAGTCTTTTTGAAAAAATCAAGGACCGTTTGACTAAATGAACAGCTCATGTGAAGGAATGGTTTATTCCATCACATTCCCTATAAAGGAGCATATATGCAGTGGATAGAAGTATCCATTGTCTGTGAAAGAGTAGCCACCGATGAGGTGACTACTCTTTTTGACGATTATGCAGACAATGGAATTATAGAAGAAGATGTAGAAAATCAACCAAATTTAATTAAATTAACTATGTATGCTGATCCATCATTGGACTCTAATACAATTAAGTCAGACTTAGAAAAACGTCTTACAGAAGCAAATATTAGTGTCACATCTGTTGATACAAATATATTAGATGAATCTACATGGCTTAATTCTTGGCAGCAATATATTGAACCTACAGAAATTCTACCTAATTTAATTATTAAACCTGCTTGGCAAGAATATGATAACGTCGACAATAAAACAATTATAGAAATCGATTCCGATATTTCCTTTGGTACTGGCTCTCATGAAACAACACGTACATGTGCCGAACTATTGAAATCTTATAGTGAATCCATGGATCTTAATCAAGTTACTTGTTTAGATATTGGTACAGGAACGGGTATTCTCTTATTGGTAGCAGCACATTTAGGAATCAAGCATTTGGTTGGGATCGATATTGAGGAATATGCTGCCAATCAAGCTCGCATTAACTGTGAGAATAATCATGTATCTGCAGAGATTATTTGTGGTAATTTGGATAGTGATTTCAATGGTACGGCCCAATTAATTTTAGCTAACTTAACAGTGGATCCACTTAAAATACTATTACCTCAAATTGGTAATAAACTTGATGATAATGGTATCTTAATTATTAGTGGTATTATTGATGATCGGTATGATGAAATCTTGCCGTATATCACTGAATATTGGCATATTATAGAGGAACGCGTGGCGGGCCCTTGGCATACCTTTGCGTTAGAAAAGCTATGAAGAAAATATTTATCCCTACACCATTAGATGAAAGAATAGAATTACCGAAAGATGTGACACATCATGTGTTACATGTATTTCGTCATAATATGGAAAAACCCATTACTGTAACGGGCAGTGATAATCGTTGTGGTATCTATCAGATTACCGATGAAGTTGATGGTATAGCACAAGCTAAACTTATTGAATATGTAGCGACTGATGTATCGTCGTATCGAACTATTCTAGTTCAATCCTTATTGAAAGGTGAAAAGTTAGAATGGGTATTACAAAAGGCGACGGAGTTAAATGTAGATACCATTTATCTTGTATCTACTGCTAACTGTGTAGCTAAATATGATGATAAAAAATTACAATCAAAAGTCAGTCGTTGGGAAAAAATTATGCTAGAAGCAGCCCAACAATGTGGCCGCAATCAACTGCCCACACTTGTGGTAGGTGAAACGCTTTCACAAGTCCTTGAAATCGAGTCTGATTCATTAAAATTAGTGGCCTATGAAAATGAAGATGGACATACTATTAAGACTGCACTTCAATCAATACACACTAATCAAACTATAACTGACATTCTTATCTGTATTGGTCCTGAAGGGGGCTATCAAGAGAAGGAAATCAATGCTATTATAGAGAGTGGTGGAAAATCAGTTTCTCTTGGTAATACTATTTTACGAGCAGAAACTGCTGCCATTGGATCATTAGCAATGATTCAATATGAATTAGAACTATAAATTAAATAAGAATAGAGAGGTGCAATGAAAACCGTTGCTTTTACAACCTTGGGCTGTCGTGTCAATCAGTATGACACAGATGCTATGAAAGGTTTATTTTTACAAAATAATTACGAAGCAGTAGACTTTGATGAAAAAGCTGATATATATGTAATTAATACATGTTCTGTAACGAATATGGGGGAAAAGAAATCCCGTCAATTGATTCGGAAAGCAAAACGCCAAAATGAAGATGCTTATGTAATCGTTACTGGTTGTTATGCTCAGCTTGATCCAGATGCGATTGCTGCTATTGACGGTGTTAACCTTGTTATAGGTACAAATAATCGCTCTAAAATTGTGGAATTAGTAGAACAATTAGAATCTACAGAACGTCAAATTAATGCTGTGCGCGATATCATGAACGAATCCAATTTTGAGGAAATGCCATTATATGGTAATGAATCTGATAAGGCTCGTGCTTTCATGAAAATTCAAGAAGGTTGTAATAACTATTGCGCCTTTTGTATCATTCCTTATACTCGAGGAAAATTGAAATCTCGTAAAGTGGATGATATTGTACAAGAAGCAAAACGTTTAGTAGAACATGGATTTCATGAAATCGTATTAACAGGTATACATTTGGGGAATTATGGTGTAGAATTGCCAGGTCGCCCTACATTAGCCGATGTAGTAAAAGCTTTATTAGAGATTCCTAATTTATATCGTATTCGTTTCGGCTCTATTGAATCAGTAGAGGTTTCTGATGAGTTAGTAGAATTAATGGCTACTAATAAACGTGTATGTCCACATTTGCATTTACCTCTACAAGCCGGTTCTGATCACGTTTTAAAGTTGATGAAACGCCATTATACATTACAAGAATATAAAGACTTAATTGCTAGTTTACGTTCTCGTATTAAAGATTTATCAATTACAACTGATATTATTGCAGGATTCCCACAAGAAACAGATGAGGATTTTGAAGAAACTTTAAATACAGTGCGAGAAATAGGCTTTACTCATATTCATGCCTTCCCATACTCTATTCGTGAGGGCACACCTGCAGCTACTATGTCTGATCAAGTACCTGAAGCCGTTAAAAAGACTCGTGTAGCACTTTTGAATGGTCTTAGCCAATCTGGTTATGAAGCATACGCAAAATCTCGCATTGGTAAGCCTGGTGAGATTCTCATCGAAAAGGAAGAGAATGGATACTATATGGGCTTAACAAATGAGTATGTAAATGGTAAAGTAAAGTCTGATGGATTACATAAGATTGGTGATCTCGTCGAAGGTACTGTTGTAGGTTTAGAAGATAATTATTTAATTATTGAATAAGGAGTTATCGTATGAGTGACTGTATTTTCTGTAAAATTATCAATGGTGAAATTCCATCTAAAAAAGTATTAGAAAACGATAAATTTTATGCATTTCATGATATTGAACCAGTAAAAAAAGTACATGTTCTTATTGTGCCAAAAAATCACGTAGCTAACATTGCTCATCTTACTGATAAAAATGAAGACTATGTAGAAGGTTTATTGCCATTCGTGCGTGATGTTGCAAAAGAACTTGGTATTTCCAAAGATGGCTATCGTTTGATTTTTAATACTGGCGCAAAAGCAGGTCAAACTGTATTCCATATGCATGCACATCTTTTAGGTGGCGAAGAAATGGGCTGGCCAGAAGCTTAAAATTGAGTATAATGTATTCTTTTTATAATACTTATTAAAATTCCTATAAAATATACCGGAAAATATTGACAACATCTATACCTATACATATAATATTATATGTGCGTATGTAAATTATCAGCACTTCCCGAGATTATTTTTGGAGGGAGGGATATAGATGTCTGAAATCAAAGT
>CAJZEE010000023.1 GCA_915066865.1 uncultured Veillonella sp. | reverse complement strand
TTGTTCACGGTTTTATTTTTTTCGTACCGTCGCTATGCCGGTTCGTGGAAATAGAAAACGACGGTGTTGGCAAACGGTTCGACCAGCGCGACTGCGCTTGAGATGCCGATGCTGCCGGTCAAAATATAGGCAACGCCGAACGCGGTGGCGAAATGTAAAATGGCAAAGGTCATGGTTTTAATCATGATGGTTTCCTGATATGGTGATGCCTGTATGATTCGGATAATAACCATTCTCAACTACGCCGTATCTTTTGAATATTTTATTCAAAATTAGTTTATTTAAATAATTATTTTAATATAAAAGGCAAATAAATAGATAGTATATAGAGGATCAACACCAGTAAACTTTCAGATAACATAAAGCTGCAAGATTTTAATTAACCAAAAACAGCAAACAACTAATTAACAAAAAGTGGTAAGGTGCTAATTAACAAAAAACAGATAGTATTCGTTGTGATATGTACCCCCCCTTTACTAGACAACCAGTAAAGGGGATACATATCATTGGATACTACCTGTTTTTAATGTTTATTAAGTTTTCATAATTATTTGAATAGAGTCTTTTTATTTAGTACGTAAACTTCAGATGTACCTGCTTCACTAGACTCAGACACATGTGGATAAATGGAGGACTGACGGAAATGCTTAATTTCCCCTTTAGGAACGATTAACATAAGTGGCTTACCAGATTCGATAATCTTGTTAAATTCCTCTTCACTTACTTGTTCCATAAGATATTTCTTCTGCCATTCAGCGCTACGTTTTTTTAATTTATCTCGATCATCCCAGCGGCTTTCATCACCATTAATCTTGATAACCTTATGGCCCGTATAATACACAACCGCCGTACTATAGCCGTTATAGTAATAGACATCCCCTTCATAGGAATCCACTACTGGAACAACATCAATATTACTACGTTGCTTAACGAATGGCTCTAAACCTTCCATAACAACTATAGAAGATATAACCATCGTACCAAGGACAATAATTGTAACTAAACGATATCCTCTTTTCGTATACCATGTATAGAACATAGCCAATATTGCCATAGCAACCACGACATAGAGCAAACAATAAAAACCCCATGGTGCGAAGAAAGAACCTGCTACATAAGCAATCCACAAAAGCAACGTCGGCCCCATAATAATCCATTTTAAGGCTCTAGATTTGCCTTTGCGAATAAGCTTCATAACGCCCAAAGCACCGATAGCACTAAATGGGACTAAGCTAACAAAGGTATATAGAGGGTATTTTGTTGCCATCAAGGTGTAGAATAGCACAATTCCAACACCCCAAGTCATATTATAGATAAACCCTGTATGACGTTGTTTAAAGCCATCGATTATACCGTAAATAACAGCACCCGTCCACGGCATAGAAGCACCAAGGAAGATAGCGAGATAATACCACCACACATTATCTTCTGGATGTTCCGACTGAGTAGCACGCGTTACATTGTGAAGTCCTAAGAAGCCATTGATAAAGTCTTGACCATGAACACTATACATGTATACATACCACGGCAAACAAACTACACAAAAGGCTAAAATGCCACGCCAATCGAAGATGGCTTTCACCATAGACCAAGAACGATTAATACCTGCAAAAACAAGTAGAATCATACCAGGCAACACAATGGCTACCGGACCTTTAGTGAGTACGCCTAACGCAGCGAATACATAGGCCACAATCATGGCATACGGTTTCTGTTCCACCAGTCCCTTGTAGGAGTAAATCATGACCATCAATGTCGTATAAAGGAGCACCATATCCGTAATAACGCCATGAGCTACGGTCCAGAACATGAGAGATGTGCCTAGAACGGATGCCCCAATGAGACCAAGTGCCCACTTACCGCTCATGGTACGCGTAGATTGATACATGGTCGCCACCGACAAAGCACCGAAAATAGCACTCGGTAGGCGCACCACCCAATCAGCAATTCCAAAAATTTTAAAGCCAAGAGCAATGAGCCAATAAATCATGATGGGTTTATCGTACCAATAAGTACCATAAATCTGCGGAGATAGCCAATCACCTGAAAGAACCATTTCCTTTGCCGTTAACGCATAATTAGATTCAACGGGATCTGTAACAGGCAACATATTATTGCCAAACATATAAAACACTAGCCACACAATAAATACGACTGGTGTTAATCGAGAGAGTTTCATAAGGGCCTCCTTATCGACGATTACGATAGTATCTAAAGCCCAGTACTACAGCTATAATGACAAATACAACGATCATAACAATCAAGAACTCATGATTGTACTCGATAAGGTCTTGCCAATTTTCACCAAGTACCTTGCCTAAGTAAACGAGCAAAATCGTCCAAGGAATCGTACCGAGTACCGTCCAGATGATGAAATGCCACATGGGATAGCGTGCCATTCCTGCAGGGAAGGAGATAAAGGTACGAACACCAGGTAAAAGTCGACCAAAAAATACAGCTACACCGCCATATTTATTAAACATCTTTTCTGCCAGTTCAAATTTATGTTCATTAAAGAATATATATTTACCATATTTCAATAATAAAGGGCGCCCACCATGCTCACCCATCCAGTAGGATACTATAGAACCAACAATACCTGCTAAGATACCTACCACCATTGTTGTATGCATATCAAATATGCCTTGAGCTATCAAATACCCCGCAAAACCAAGTACGATTTCACTTGGAATAGGCACGTTAGCATTTTCTAGAACCATTGCAATAAACATGGCCGTATAGCCATATGTTTCCATAAACGAAATAATATATTCCACTATTTTACCTCATTAAAAATCCCCATCCGGGTTCTATAATGTACTTATGCTTGTACATCATTTCGTGAAAATTTCACCCAACCATTTGGTACACCATATATTTTACCATAATAAAGAGACCCTCACCACAGGTGGGGTCTCTTTAAGGTATAAACAGTATGCAATTTTCGAAATAGCTTTTTTGCTATTGTGTACATTTCAGTAAAAACAGCTAACAATTAACTAGTATATAGCATTTAAGTTCCTCTATTTAAGCAAGACCATATGGTACACATATAGGACATGTTTCTTCACTGCGAGGACTTTGTAAAATATCCGCTTTAATACCGAACCACTCTGCTAAATTCTCTGGGGTCATCATCATATGCGGAGTTCCATCACCTACAATAGCTCCCTCTTTAATAGCAATAATGCGGTCACTATAGCGCAAAGCTAGATTCAAATCATGGAGCACCATAACGACCATAATATTTCGTTCCCGCTGTGTGCGTTTAACTAGCTCCATCAACTCAATTTGATGGCGACTATCGAGATAGGTAGTCGGTTCATCGAGGAGTAAAATATTCGGTTCTTGCGCCAAACTTAATGAAAGCCATACGCGCTGCCGTTCACCGCCGGATAGTTCCCCTATTTGCCGATACCGATATTTCCATACATCTGTGCATTTCATCGCCTTCTCCACAGTAGCTAAATCCGCATCAGATAGTTCCTTAAAAATCGATACATACGGATTTCGTCCGGATCGAACCAACTGCTCAACTAACATTCCTTCAGGGGCGGTCGTAATTTGCGGTAACAAAGCTATATGGCGCGCTAATTCCTTCGTATTCCACGAATGTAAAGATTTTTCATCCAGCGATATGGTGCCTTGTTTTATCTTGATAAGCCGCGCCAAAGCTTTCAAAAACGTCGATTTTCCTGAACCATTTGGACCGATGATAGATATTATTTCCGGTTTATCAAAGACGATGGATTGATTCTCCAGTATTAATCGTTTTCCATAGCCTACCGTTATATTATCCACGGTTAACACACTCATCTTCGCCCCACCCCTTTCAATAGATACAAGAAGAATGGAGCACCCAAAAAGCTCATCAGTACACCTACAGGAATTTCACCGGGCGCAATCATCATACGCGCCAATGTATCTGCATAAACAATTAATATGCCACCAAAGACCATGGACGTAGGAATCAAGTAACGGTAATCCACACCTACGATGAGGCGCGCCACATGAGGCACTATAAGACCTACAAATCCCAACATCCCCGACACGCTCACCGCTGATGCGGCTAACAAAGAGGCTAATACGAGCAAGGACAATCGACATCTTTCAACATGCACCCCCAAGGTACGTGCTGTATCATCGCCTAAACTGAGTAATGTAAGCCATCTGATAGATATCATAGATCCAATAATGCCTATAGCCGTATAAGGCCAGATCATCATCACATCGTCCCAGCTGCGCCCTACAAAACCACCTGCCATCCAGCTCACCGTTCCTTGAACACGATCTGGATAAAAAACGGACAAAATCGTATTAAACCCGCCGAAGAAAGCGGCTACAGCCACACCGGCTAAGATAAGGCGCAACGGATTAAGTCCACCTTGCCAAGAAATACCGTAAACCAAAAACGATGCCACTAATGCACCAGCAAAAGCACCAATAGGAACAAGCATAACGTAAGTAGGCATGAGAATCATGATGATCATAGCCGCCAAAGCACCGCCAGAGGTAATACCGATAATGCCGGGATCCGCCAAAGGATTTCGCAAGATGCCTTGTAAAATCACGCCAGCTAAGGCAAGATTCATGCCCGCTAAAAAGCCCACTACAACACGTGGTAAACGTATAGTCATGATAATTTGACCAATTTTTGATGTATCGCCACCAGTTATGATTTGGTATAAATCGCTCCAAGTTAATGGAACGGCGCCCAATTTCATACTCAGCAACACACCTGCTATTAACAGAATCAGCGCAGCCACAAAAACGCGTAAGCCACGACGTTCCTGCACATTAATGAGATTGTCCATATAACACCTTTTCCGCATATAATAACACTTGATCCATTCGGGCGGTCGGCACCGACGCAAACAACGGACCCGGCAAGACCTCTATATTCCCATTAGCAATAGCAGGTACATTCTGCCATGCCGGCGTTTTAAAAGCCTTTTTAAAAGCTGCTATATCTTTCTCACCGCTACTGCCATGATTAATCAAGATAACCTTGTCACAATCAAGAACGGCCATCGTCTCCAGATTAAGCGGAATATATCCATCCAAAGCATTCTCCGATACATCCTGCGGCAAATATACATCAGCCACATTTTTTGCTCCTAATCTTTGGAAAATATCTCCCACATATGTTTTACTGGAGGCTAGTTGGTAACTCGTAGGTGTCCCAAAAACGATGAGGACACGCGACGCAGACTCATCTTTATGACGCTGTA
This sequence comes from uncultured Veillonella sp., assembly GCA_915066865.1. Taxonomy (GTDB): domain Bacteria; phylum Bacillota; class Negativicutes; order Veillonellales; family Veillonellaceae; genus Veillonella. The sequence goes on along the minus strand of CAJZEE010000023.1, from coordinate 19,024 downwards.
TGATTTCTGATAGGATATCATTATATTTCTGGACCAACGCAACCGCCTCCCTATCATGACCAGTCATGGTGCCCACATGCCGAATATGGTCCATGATGTCATCATAATTGGAGGATAGATGGTAAAAGCTAGGGATATGATTCGCATTAAATGCTTTGCGCAACGCCGTTTGAAACGGCATGGCAATGCCGATAACGAGATTTGGGTCGGACATAATAATTCGTTCAATACTTGGAGATACAGCACTATTCATATTCGGATACTGTGCAATTTTAGCCTGCACCTCTGCCGGTAACTCCCTTGAATTTACTACGCCTACCGGGCTAACACCTAAAGCGATGAGTAATTCGCTATCCGCCGAAGAAATAGATACTACTCGACTTGCTACACTCGGCAATGACACAATTTGCTTCGTATCATCTTCAATCTGAATAGCACCTACCTCGCTGAATACCTCTCGCTTGCCTTCAAAACTTATACCCGTAGTGAAAGCTCCCACAACGGCAACAATACCCAATAAACATAATAATGGCTTATTGATAATGATCACCTCGCAGATAACTTATGCAAGCTAAACCTCATAGATTATAATTTCAAATTAATGCCACTATATTATGTATGAAATACATGCATTAAAGCCTCAGCATTTCATACATACATTAATTAATATCTCACTATTACATACGCAAGTTAAGGCCCATGCGATAAGTGGCGCCATGAATATCTCGTAAGTCTTGTTTTTCACCAAATATATTTTCAACCCCTACATACATGGATGCATTATCATTCAACTGACGAGTCACCATAATATTCCAAGTTTGAATATTTTTCTTCTTCGGAATGCTGAGACGTGGGTTAACAACGATAGCATCGATGCCATCGAGGTAGTTAATGTAATAATTACCCCAGAACGCACCAGTCCAGCGACCTTGATGATAATTAACACCACCACTGAATACATGGCGACCACGGTTTAACAGACGGTCGTGAGTCACGTCATTTTTGGCATCCAAATATGTATAGTTGCCGAATACATCCCATTTATTATTGAGTCTATGATTTACAGATAATTCCAGACCTTGCAATACAGCACGAGGTAAATTGGAATACGAAACATAAATACGGCGATTTGCCATATCAATACGATTGGCACCACTTTCAATATAATTTTTAATAACATTGTGGAAATAGGACGCCTTAACATTTGTCCGTTTCCAATCTTTTTCTACAGAGAAATCAAAGTTATATGAGCTTTCAGGTTTCAAATTAGGATTACCTTGCAAATATATATCGAAAGCTCCTAATCGCCCTCTCGGCACATTAGATGCCATAAGCCAATGATGATACATTTCCGTCATACCAGGTGTGGAATAGCCTGCACCATAATTCATTTTAAAGCGAAGACTATCATTTGCTTTATAGGTAACACCAATCTTAGGCGACCAATGGCTATCAAATGCATTTGACGTATCGTAGCGAACAGCAGGAATAATTACCCATTTACGACTAGGTTTCCATTAATGTTGCACAAAGTAACTACCGTAATTAATGGTTGCCTTACCCGCGGTATCTGTAATACCTTCTCGAGTTCTTGACCATGCTATGGAGCCATTATTAATACGCGTACTAATCGCTTCTTGACGACGGAATTGAACACCATACGTTAAGAGATTCTTCTTATCGATTGATGTATTAACCTGCGCATCCGTAATCCATTCTTTATTATAATATTCATCCCAGATGGATAGTTTTTTTATGCCACCCGTGCGCTTATATTGATCATAAGTGTCTTTGTAATGATTGTAGTAAGACTGCACCATAAGCGATGACCGACCGCGACGACCATTCCAACGAAGACCTGTGCTTGTAGTAGTCGTATTTTTATCAACCGATTGAGTTAATGAGCTACCCTTTTTCGTATTCATATCCAAGTCTTCAGTTTCTCGATCTATAAAGAAGGAAAATTTATCCCTTTTTCCCGCTTGATAAGATACGTCAAAATGAAGCGGTATCCGATCACCATGATAATTATTATCCGAGCCAGAATCATTATTACCCGCTATATTCCTGCGAATACCAGCACCGACCGATCCGTTCCACTTTCCTTTTTGCCCACTACGAGCCAATACATTGAAGTTATATCCCGTCGCACTCGATGCATCACGACGAGAGATTTCAGTATTAACCTCTACACTTGGCTTTTTGGATTGCTTTGTAATAATATTAATAACCCCACCGTTCGCCTCAGAACCATAAAGTGCACTCGACGGACCACGCGTTATTTCGATGCGTTCCACATTATCCATGCCTTGACGAAGCCAGCCCATGGCATTAGCTCTCGTTTTCGTCAACTCTCCCGTAACACGTCGTCCATCAATAAGAATTAATGTATGACGAGATTCGGCGCCACGCATCGTAATATTTTGTCCACCATGAGCATCGGTGCTGAAAGCGACGCCTGGCACACTTTGTAAGGCTTGCTCTAAATTACGATATTGGCGATCTTTAATTTCCTCTTGTGAAATAATCGTTGTCGCGATTGGCACATCGCGAACTAATGCCTCCGTACGAGTAGCCGTAACCGTAATATCTTTCATGCGTCTTGACTGCTCATTACTCACAGTATTTTGAGATTCATTCACACTATCCACACTTGTAGAACTATTATTTTCTGCACCTACCACACCTGCAACAGACGTTAGATATACAACACACAATAGTGCTGCCCATGACTTTTTCATCACACACCTCCAGAAAATATATTAGGGCTCTAATAGTATAAAACGATATCTAATCTCAATTATATATTCATCAGGAATAACTATCAATATTATTTTATGTTATCAAAGTAATATATATACATATAAAAAAACTAGTATCCATAAAGATACTAGTTTTTCATTATACTTATAAATTATAGTGAATTGTGATATCTGCATATTGTTGTGTACCTGTAGAATTTTCAGCGCCGCCTACACTATGAGCATATTCCATAGCATGTTCTGATAATATAGGATCATCAGAATTAAGAACTTCCACACTGGCAACACTGCCACCTGGGGCAAAATAAATTCTTAGTGTTACATCACCTTGAATCCCCATAGTATATGCATCTGTAGGGTAATTACTATTAATTGCACTTTGTAAATTACTCCAATACCCATCATAGCTAAATACGCCACCACCACCGACATCTGCTTCAGTGCCTCCGGTACCTTCACGATCGCTAAGCCCTTCTCCACTTCCTGTTGATGCATACCCAATTCCAGGACCTTCAGGCCTGACAAGTCCACTCCCCGTATTGCTACCGACAGAAGATTGTTTAATAGTACCTGTTTCACCAGCACGCGCTTGTTGACTAGACGGACTTACATCACTTTTTGTAGGAACAGCAGAGTTCCCATTTTGTCCTCCGTGACCGGCTCCACCGTTATCAGGTTGAACTTTATTATTTTCCAATTCTTTTTGGTATTGAAGCTCATGAACCTTCTCTTCTTTAATCTGCTCTTTAATTTCTTCTACTTGTTTCTCCGCTTCCTGTTCCGTTAGAAAATTAATTTGCAAAGATCCGATCATTTGAGATTCGATGTAATCAGAAAAGGAAATAAAAGCAACACCAACCGTAATAATACTGATAATAGTAGCAATAACAAAGGCTTTTTTATAGGTCATATGTGGATATTTCCACACATCTACATATTTTTTCGGCATAGCATCACCTATTTATTAACAGTGGCAATACTAATACTTGCAGCGCCGGCTACTTTCATATCATCCATTAACTCCACGACCTTGCCATAGCTCAAATCCTTATCGGCACGAATAAGGAAATTTTGATTTTTATTCTCTCCAATCTTGGCTTTCACAGAGCTAATAAGCTGTTCTTTCGTCACATACCCATCATCTATCATCAGCTGCCCAGATTTTTCAAAATCAATTAAAACCGGGCGCAACTCAGCGGACTGCTGCGTTTTCGTTTTTGGCAGCATAATAGATAAGGATTGTTGTGGAATTGTATATATGGTGCTAATCATAAAAAATACGAGCAAGAAAAAGATGATATCAATCATAGGAATAACCATTAAAGTAGGCTTTTCTCCCTCCATACGACTCATTCGTTTCATGCAGCATGCCCCCGATCATAAGAATCTAAAACACGAGAAAATGAATCTTCTAAACGAGATATCGTCATGCGTACATGATGGGTAAATGCAGCATGGAAACATAATGCTACAATAGCCACGCAAAGCCCGGAAGCAGTTGCGACAAGGGCTTCCCCCACACCACCGGTAATAGCAGTAGGTACCGCACCGTCAGCACCGAATACCTGAAAGGCACCAATCATACCCGTTACAGTACCAAGTAAGCCTAATAATGGTGCTATCGTAATAATGGTAGAGAGCCAATCAAGGCCACGAGAAGCGTGCGTATAAACATGAGCCACCATATCCTCCATTTTGGATTGCAATACATTACGATTCTGACACTGTCCAAGCACGCGAGGTAGATTATACGAAATATTAGCTGTATATTTAGATCCTAAGGTAGTTAATAAGGATTGCCAGTTCATTTCGCTCTCTTCTAATGCATCATTCAGAGCAAACATTTCCCGCTTCAATTGTCGATAATAAGCTATACGTTCAATCGCTATAGCTACGGCAATGATAAGGGCCACTAGTAATGGCCACATAACAAATCCACCATGTAAGAATAATTCCCAAGCCTCTTTCATCGTAAACCTCCTTTATTAACAGCTTAATTCTATAAACTTATTTTCTCCCCTACTAAACTAGTTTTAAATAAATCAAGTTACATCAAAACGATAATTAAAATCACTTAATAAGTCTACCATATCATACTATATTTTCCAACATCATATAAATACCAGTCATTATAAAGGATATTATAAATTATAAACCTGAAATAAATTTGAACTTACGTCTCAATTGCAACGCAAAAAGAGACCTTGCTTTGATCAAGGTCTCTTTTTATTAAATTATATTTCCACTAACAAAATCACATCGTACATAATCAGTACTATTGCAATTCAGTAGTTTGTGTCTTTACTTCACGAGCCGTAGTAAATGCTGCTAATTCTGCATCACCAGCACCAAGAATGACTTTGTTAGCCACTAACGCATTAGCCGCTGTTTTAGCATCTTGTAAAGTAATTCCAGCACGAGGAGCACTAATTGTGACTGATGTGCTTTTACCACCGACCGTAGAAAATGTAAGATATACAACGCGTTTTTCCGCCATGTGGGCGCCTCCTTTCACGTTTCATAAACAAGTTCATCGAATCTAAATAGACTATATAAACAAGTTAAATTACAAATATGCCTATCTTCGATTCATATCAATAAGGATGGGAATGTGTGGACTTGCTATTTCTACACCTTTTTACGACTATATAAGAATGTACGAAACCAGCAATTAAAAATGTGTTTGGATCACCTAAAACAAAATGGTAGAAAACCTACACTTAATGTCCTAAGGATACTTCATTGACGCGGACCACGTCGGACAAGCTGTGGTCATACAAGGCTGCCAGCGCATTACCAACGGTTTTCACATGATCGTCAGACGCTTCTTCCGCAACACGAGTATAGGTTACGTCTTTGTACTTCGGCGCATCTTCGGTACCGATGTTAAAACGCAACACCAATTTAGTGCGTTTAATATTGGCCATCGTATCACCTCCTTTCACCCTCTTATATTCCTGAGGCCCTCATTCGACAACCCTCTTACCGTTATTTAAGGTACTTATGGTGAAAGTAGCTGAACTCTGACTGTAATACTATAAATTGAAATAGAAAAAGACCTCTACCTAATGTTATCTAGAAGTTTATCAATCTAGATAACACCGGTAAAGGTCTATAAAGTGCTCTTACTACGAGTACTATCCATATACATATTATTCGGTTTTCAAAGCCAACATAAAGTCATATGCTTTAACAGCGGCTTCAGTGTCCACAAAATGTAGAGGATTTAACATACGACAGAATTTAAAAAGATATTCATGTTTACCCAGAATGTCTTTTATATGTAGAACGGTCTCACGGGCTGTACAAGCTGAGCTATAGCCATTCATCATAGCATATAGATAACATATAGGTAAATTATCCTCTCGGAAAAAACTGTGAACAAAGACGAGTAAATCCCAGCCTTGCGGTGTTAACTCAGGCCAACGACGGCTATTTTCCCAATCTAGCAGAGTAATCTTATCTTCTTCTGGCTCATAAGTAATGTCTCGCATGGCAGGACGACCATGGCTTAAACCATAATCATGCAAGCGACCCAATGTCTTGCCAAACATATAAAAAATATGACTTAACATATCTTGCAAACTATCATCCTCTGGATGTTGAGCAGGCAATTGGCTATAATATGTTAACGTTTTGCCACAATCTTCTGTAACAAAATAATGTTCTCTAAAACCAGCAATAACAGGAGCTACTGGTAATTGCGTATTCACAAAAGAAATCTTGTAAAACTCATAATCAAAAGAAGCTCTAGGTGCGGGCTTAATCCAACTAGAGCGATGGTTACTTATATCCTGTTTTACAAAGTACTGTTTGTTGTTAAAATCCACAGAAAAAACACGATGTTCTGTCTCTTGATCAATCATTCGATCGATATATTCTAATAGCATATCATTCATTATTTTCCCCCCGTATATACACTCTATAATGCTAATCACCCTCTCAAAGCATAATAACTAGTATTTCCAATATAATATCTCCCAAATTTATATTGTATAGTCTAGTATATATAGCATTATAATAATTTATGAATTACAACATATTAGCTATTACTCATATAAGTGTATACAATTTGTGTACTTATTATACTACAATTATCAATCGATATCAAAATCAAATTTATTTATAAAGTTAGTATTTTACTGTATTTATTTTACATTTATCGGTTTATATATATTTCACGATTAATATTTCAGTACACTTAAATCCAAATCTATTACCATTAACATTACTGGAGCTCTATTTATAAAAAAGAAAAATCCCCTAGCCTAAGCTAGGGGATTCTTCTGGTAATTATGATAATAGGTTTAGATTCAGACTACTATATAGACCAACTCTGATCATGTCTAAATCAAACGAATTAACCTACAAATTTTGTCACTGCCGCAGTATCAGTTAAGTGACGTTTAGGCATACCCATTTCAGCAGGAGAAATGCCAAGAGCAAGACCTACTAATTGGGACATGTGCAAGATTGGCATATCTTTGCCACCGCCAACAACTTCTTTAGCTTCTTTTTGGAACATATCAAGTTGCATTTGGCAAAGTGGGCAAGGAGTAACTACGCAATCTGCACCTTCTGTTGCCGCATCTTTATTGATAGAGCCAGTCATTTGCATTACGGAATCATGCGCAGGGTATACAGCATGGAAACCGCAGCAATCAAGTTTACGGGAGAAGTCGATTGGTGTAGCACCGATAGCAGAGATCAAATCTGCTAAGGATGTAGGCATTTGATAATCTTCGAAGCCCAATTCAGTTTGAGGGCGAAGAATATGGCAGCCATAGTATTCAGCTACACGTAAACCAGTTAACGGTTTAACAACTTTAGCTTTCAATTTGTCCAAACCGTAGTCGCGGATCAATACCCATAAGAAATGAGTAATATCAGTTGTACCGCGGTATTGTTTACCGATTTGAGCTAATTTTTTGTTAACTTCGTTCTTTTCTTTTTCGTTTGCATCAAGTTCATTTTTAGCTTCACGAAGCATCAAAGTACAAGTATTACATACAGTTAAAAGGTTTAAACCCTTTTCTTCTGCTAATGCAATGTTACGTGCATTTGTAGCGAGTGTAACTTCTGGAGCGATATCTTGAACGTGGGAAGCGCCGCAGCAAGTCCAGCCGTCAAGTTCTTCCAACTCAATACCTAATTTTTTAGCTACAGCAACTGTTGCTAAGTAATCTTCTTTGGCAGCGCTTTCAAGAACGCAACCTGGGAAAAATGCGTATTTCATTATTTGCTTACCTCCTCAGCTGCTTTCATAAGTCTGCGAACACCATCAATACCGTTTACAGGTTTTTGAGGTACTACAAGTTCAAATGGGTTGATTTTGCTGTGTTTCCACAAACGCAATGCATAGAATGCTTGTTTAGCGGAATCTACAACACCATCAGATTTCAAGCTCATAGAAACTTCTTTCAAGCGACCAGTTTTGTAAAGGTCCTCTTTGAAAGCAACTGCATGGCGAACGCCTTTGCTGTTAGTAAGACCAGCTTTTGTAGCTTCTTTACGCAAGTTGGAAATGTCTTGAGCAGGTTTTAAGTGTTTAGGGCAACGGGAGATACAGTTCATGCAGTGAACGCATTTCCAAAGGCCATTGTCGAATGCAGGTTGAATGTGAGCCATAGGTGCATCATCACGGCTATCCAATACGAAACGGTTAGCTTTTGTGAATACATATGGTTCCAAGAAGTCGTCTTCGCGAGCAGTCAATTTGTTACATTCAGACGCACAGCAACCGCAAAGGATACATTCTGTACCAGCAACGAATTTTTTGAAGTCAGCTGGAGTTTGGCGAACGATTTTGTCCCCTTCGTTGAATTCAGCTTTAAGGAAAATCCAAGGAGCAACTGTTTTCAAACGATCAACTTTGGATTCCCAATCAACAACTAGGTCACGGATAACACGGAAGTTGCCGATTGGAGCGATTGTCAATTCGTCTGTGCCATAACGTTCTGTTAATTCATCGATTTTAGATTCACAGCCGAGCATCGCTTCGCCATTTACACGAATGGAGCAAGCGCCGCAAACTGCGGAACGGCAAGCTGCCAAGAATGTCAATGTTGGATCTTGAGTATCTTTAATTTTTTGAAGGCCCCAGAGGATTGTACGGTCAGGTTCGTAATCGAATTTGAAAGTCTGTACAAACGCGCGACCTTGTTGGTAACGGTGAATATGGTAGGTGATTTGTCTCATCTTAGTACTTCCTTTCTTGTGGTTCGTATTTAGTGAACACTACGTCGCGTTCTGTTAATTCGTATTGACCGTCAGCACCTAATTTGATCAAGGAATGTTTTAAGTATCTTTCATCATTACGTTTAGGATGGTCTTCACGAATATGAGCACCACGAGATTCACGGCGGTGTAAAGCGCCCATAGCAATAGCTTTTGCTACTGTTAACATGGAGCCAATTTCACAATAGTTTACGAATGCCATGTTGTAAGTACGTTCAGGGTCACCTACATAACAAGTTTTATAATCTTCAATCAATTGTTCGATTTCTTTTAATGCTTCAGTAATACCTTCTTCATTACGGAAGATACCTACTTTATTCCACATTGCATCAGCCAATGCATCGCGGATTTCTACAACCGGACGACCGCCTTCACGAGTTGTTACTTCAGTGAATTTAGCTTCCCAAGCTTTAGCAGCTGCAGCTAATTCTGCATCTACATTAGGTTGTTCATGTGTTTCAGCATAATCAGCTGCGCCAGCACCGGATACTTTACCGAATACTACGCCGTCTGCCAAGGAGTTACCACCCAAGCGGTTCGCACCGTGGATGGAGATACAAGATGCTTCGCCAGAAGCGAACAAACCAGGCAATTCACATGCACAAGTTTTGTAATCCACTACGTCGATACCGCCCATTGTATAGTGACATGTAGGACGAATAGGTACCGGTTGAGTCAATGGATCGCAATGTTCGAAGCACATAGCTAAGTCGCGGATACCATGAAGTTTTTCGATAATAACTTCAGGGCCCAAGTGACGAAGGTCAGCTACTACATATGCGTTAAGGCCAGAACCGAAACCACGACCTGCAGCGATTTCATCTTCGATCGCTTTCGCTACAACGTCACGAGATGCCAATTCCATTTTGTTAGGCGCATATTTTTTCATGAAACGTTCGCCTTCAGCGTTAAGAAGGTAACCACCTTCACCACGAACCGCTTCGGACATCAAGATACCAGTACGACCAAGACCAGTTGGATGGAATTGGATCATTTCCATATCTTTCAAGCCGTTACCAGCGCGGAATGCTGCTGCCATACCATCGCCTGTGGAAAGGAATGGGTTTGTAGTACGAGTCCAGAAGATACGGCCTGCACCACCAGTAGACAAGATAATAGCTTTCGCTTTAATTTGTTCTACGCGACCTTCTTTCATGTTCCACACAACAGCGCCACCAACGTGACCTTCTGCAGATTTAACAAGATCTAAAAGATACCATTCTTGTAAGAAGTGTACGCCTTCTTTCAAGCATTGTTCGTAAGTTGTGTGCAAAATAACGTGACCAGTTTTATCCGCAGAGTAGCAAGTACGTGGATAGGATTGACCACCGAAGTTACGTTGCGCAATTTTATTCTCTTCAGTACGGGAGAATGGAGCACCCATGTGGTCCATTTCAAGTACGCCTTCTGGACAACGAGAGCAGAAGAATTCGATTGCATCTTGGTCGCCAAGATAGTCAGAACCTTTTACAGTATCGAAAGTATGAGTTTCAACTGTATCTTCAGCTGCAACGTTGTTCAAACATGCATTTACACCGCCTTGCGCCATTGCTGTTGCAGAGCGAGTTGGGAAAATTTTAGTAATAAGAGCTACTTTTAAGCCTTTGCGACGACCTACTTCAAGAGCCGCACGCATGCCGGCGCCACCGCTACCTACTACTAGAACATCAAACTGTTCCATAATGACCTCCTCATAACTACCTATTAATAAGAAACCTGTTAGACTATCTCATTTCAAAAACTTATAAAAATTTTTGATAACCTAATCATTTTTCTTTCAAGAAAAACCCCATACTTATGCGATTTTTCTTATTTCTTTACCTATAATTATAGAGAGCATTTCAGGTCATGTCTAAACCCTATTATGCATAATTAATTTTGATTAATCTAATTGATAATTTATTTCACTTAGCATTTTTAAGGTAAAAAAAGGAGTCAAAAAATTACCTATATGAATAATTTTTACAAGAAGTTAAGGATTTTACGAAAGTAGTTCGGTTCCGAAATTTTTCTATGTTTTTATTTCCTTTGGTATCTATAGAATTCGCATAAACACTAGCTTTTTAATTATTGCTAACCATTCCTAATAATTAATATCCATTAAATTCCTACTAAATTTACCTCGAATTTAATCATCGAAAATTATCGTATTTCTCCGTTCATAACAAGCATTTATTTCTGTGATAATAATTATCATAAGTTTTTTTAGTGATTTATCGCACATCATCTAAAATCGATAAAATCATCCTCATCTATGCGCATACGGCAATCTTCGATATAGTTAAATTTTATTCATTAGCAGAATTCATTAAGTTTCTGTCTTCCACCATTTTTAAGGCTTTTAAAGATGAAGAAAAGTCTTGTAAACTCGCATGTACATTCATCTTTTGCTCATTACTATTGTATAAGGTATGATAATAGATAAATAAGTTATATAATATTATATATATAGTCACCTTATATGGTGTTGTAGCTTTCAAAAAAAGGAAGTTTATATATATATAATGACTATAATTAATGTAGTTGGAGAGCTATATTTTTAAATCATACATAAGGAGAACAGAGAATGAAAATTTTACTTGTAGAAGACGAAGAAATGCTGAATGGTATCACGGCTAAATATTTACGTGCAGAGAATATGACAGTTGATACATGCTTCAACGGGCAACAAGCGATCGATTACGTTAACACATCCAGCTATGACGTTATCGTAATGGATATTATGATGCCAATCCTCGATGGTATCAGTGCTCTTGCACAAATGCGTAACGACGGTAATACAACACCGGTATTGCTTTTAACAGCAAAAGATTCCTTACAAGATAAAGTTACAGGCCTTAACACTGGCGCGGATGATTACCTTGTAAAACCTTTCGATCTTGAAGAGTTAACTGCTCGTATTTATGCATTGGCTCGTCGTAATGCGCGTCATGCACAAAACGATATCCATGTAGGTCCACTTACCATCAATGTTCCTCAACGTACAGTTAAACGCGACGGCGAAACAATTACATTGACTGCAAAAGAATTCGACCTATTATTCTATTTAGCAAGTAACGAAAATATCGTATTATCTCGTCAACAAATCCTTGACCATGTTTGGGAATACGATTATGAAAGCTACTCTAACCTTATCGACGTATACATTAAAGATTTGCGTAAGAAAATTGATACTGATGAAAATGTAAAACTCATTCAAACGGTTCGTGGAGTAGGGTATGTCCTCAAAACAGAAAACTAATGATCCTCACCGAGATCTAGATACCATGTCTGGGGCAGCCACCGATTTATTTAATCGGCTGCCCCTAACCTTTAAAATTATGTCGTGGTATACCATCTTTTTGCTTATCATTTTGATGGTTGCATCCGCATGGATTTACGCATATACACATGAATCCGATAACAAAGAAGTGCGCGAGCGCTTACAGCAGCAAGCGATGATTATGGCTACGGATATCCGCAAATTTAAACCGTACCAAGATAATACATTCTTCTTTGTATCAACTCAAGACGGTTATATTATTAAAGGGGCCTTGCCAGATGGATTCCCAAACCAAACAATTCTTTCCTTAGGCCAAGTTGGTGAAATTGCTGCAGGTGATGATACCTTCTACTACTACGATACGCCGGTCAATGAACCAAACTATCGTGGTATTTTGCGTGCTGTTACAAAAGTAAAAACAGCCTCTAAAAAGACGGAAAACCTTTTATACAGCCTATTATTAGGAAATATCATTTTCTTACTAATTTCCTCCCTAGGTGGTTATCTTTTTATCAAAAAAGGACTTAAGCCCGTCCGAACTTTGACGAAAACAGCTAAAGTCATCGGTAAGAACAACGACTTGAGCCGTCGTATCGACATTCCTGCTCGCACGGCAAGAGATGAAATCTACGAACTGACCACAACGTTTAACCGTATGATTTCAGGTCTTGAGGATTCTTCCAATCGTGAAAGACAGTTTAGTTCTGACGTATCTCATGAATTGAGAACACCAATTGCTGTTATTAAAGCAGAAAGTGAATTTGCTTTAAAATACGGTCGTACAGAAGCAGATTTACGGGAAGGTTTAACACATATCTTAGAGCAAGCCAAGTTCATGACTAACCTCGTAAGCCAACTGCTTGATGTAGCCCGCCTTGAAAATGCACAAGGTCTAAGCTTTGCACCTGTCAATGTATCATTGATGTTATCCAATATGGTGCACGACTATACAAGACTTTGTACAGAAAATACAGATAAACAGATTACGATTACATCTCACATTGAGCCTAATTTACATATGAATGCTCACGAAGTATCATTACGTCGAGCTATCACAAACCTAGTGGACAATGCCATTAAGTTTACAAACTCTACTATTGATATTTCAGCTAAACTCGTAGGCAGAGACTTAGTCATTACCGTAACAGATAATGGTATTGGCATCGAACCTGAAGCCCTGGATCATATTTGGGATCGTATGTATCAGACGGAACAATCGCGAAACAAAAAATCTAATCACGGTATAGGTCTAGGTCTATACTTTGTAAATAAAGTTATTAACTTACACCATGGCACAGTAACGGCCACGAGTGAACCACAAGTAAAGACTACATTTACAGTGCGATTGCCGTACAATACAAGGGAAGAATAACATAAAAGGGACTGACCAATGGTCAGTCCCTTTTCTATATCAATTTTAATACAAAAAGCCCATAATGTAGAAATTAATTAAACCATAAAAAACTAACATATAGAAGCTCCTTCTATATGCTAGTTTTTATGTATTTAGTTTTAAAGCAACTTATTACAGATAATTAACTTTAGCCTACAAATTGTTGCCAAAACGGCATATATACATATTCTAAAAAGGTCCATACAAGTAGACCAGCTACAGCACCAACGATAGCGCCATTAATACGAATCCAGCTGAGATCATCCTCCACCTTAGATTCAATAAAGTAAATAAATTTATCTGTACTGAGGCCACCTAATACTTGACGTATGATAGTTTCAATGAGGTCATATCCTTGTTCAAGTACGTAGTCGCCAATATCGTGTAAGGTTTTTTCAATACGATTTCTAAGATCTTCTGATTGACCGTATACATTCCATAATTCAAGAGCAATATTGACTAAAACCTGAGCTGGCGTCTCCCCATTTTCATCCCCTATGAGCAATAATTCTTCTATATAAGGGCATAAATGGTTTTCGATAACAGATTCCCAATCTTGTTCGCGAATCCAACGTTCCCACGCTTCATCAAGAGCATCGCAGACTTCATGGTTCTCTTCAATATTACGAATTGGTTCTACCCATTGTCGCAACCAAGCTGTTCGTTCAGGGCTATTGGGTCGTTTCCAACTTTCCAACATAGCATAGGCCTCTTGGACAATAGCCTCTGCCATTTCTTGATAGTTTACTACATCGGTAGCTTCGGACATAGAAATAAGGAAATCAGACCAGAAGCCTTTTCGCTTTTTCTTATGTGCCTCTTCTGCTACGACAGCGGTAAGCCAGGTAACCATAGCTGGATGATTAATCCGTTCTTGAATCACGTTTAAAACTTGCACAACCATACTTTCATAGCGATTATGCTCACATAAATCGAGTAATACGTGTTTCAAAACAGGCACGAGAGAATGTTGTTGAAGCAACCCGCGAATGCGTTTTGCCCCCCATTGTGCCCATTCTTCATTAGTTTGAGATTTCCATAAAAGGTGTAGTCCTTGATGAATCACAAGGCGCGCTGCTCTCTGCCCCTCAGGAGACAACAAGAACTTTTCAAACAATGGCACAAATTGCACATTTTTCAATAATACCTTACAACGCTCCTTGGTAAGCATCTTCGTCTCTACAAGTTTAATGACACCATTAATGAGGCGATCTTTATTGCGAGGAATTAGCGCTGTATGATATGGGAAGCCTAGTGGCTTGCGAAATAAAGCCGTTACAGCAAACCAGTCAGCCACACTGCCGATGAGGGCAGATTGAACCGCCCAGTACAACGGTTGATACCAACTTTCATAGCCAAAGAAAAATTGTCCTACAAAAGCAAAACAATACAATACGGCAGTCAAGCCTAGAATGCCATTAGCACGCTGTTTCAAAGTAAGGGATTTCAAATAACTAATCATTTGAGCACCCCCTCTACAATAATGGTCAAACCGTATAAGATGCCGCCAAGGACAGCCCCTATGAGTGAACCATTAATACGCACCATTTGAAGGTCATAGTACATTTTGCCGCGCACAATTTGAGTGATTTCATCTGGCGAATAGCGAGATAATTCCTGACCTACCACACTGTCGATGAGGGGATTCAATTTCTGCAACCACGGAATACTACGCAACAAGAAGAACCGCTCAAACGGCGCCTGCTTGTCTGGATTCAACAAAATTTCGGTGCCGAGCACATTAAAGCGCTCCATAACGATGTCCATGAGGCGTTTCCAATCCAATGTATCCCCATCGATAAGTTTGCCTTCCCATTCTTCAAGAACCATTCTAATCCACTGATTTTTATGTTCTTCGATAAAAGCTTGCCACTCTGTATTAGTTTCCAAATTATTGAAAAAGCGAATGGCTTGCCCCCATACATAGCGTCCCAATGCAGAGTCAATAGATTCATTTTCCTTCAAGAATTGAACGGCCTTTTTCTGTACCGTTTCTACCAATCGTTCTGGTGAAAGTCCATCTCCACCAAAGGCGATGGCTAATTCACGAAAGAAAGAATCCTTTGTATAGGTTTTCATAATGTCTAGCATGACGCGATACAAATAGGGATATACCTGATTTGATGCGATAACACGCTGACATGTGCGGTTAAAATAAAGCCAAAACACGCTTGCTGTGTGACGTTCTAGCATACAACGACCAAAGAGAATAACAAGGGGTGTTGCTTTCCAGTTTGTAACCCCCTTATAAATGGCCTTATTAATCTCTTGGCGCATCGGTTCAATATCCATATGAGATAAAACTTGATTGCCCACACCGTACAAGAGATTTCGAATTTGAACTTGTCCCACATCGCTCATGCCGTATTCAACGACACGGACCATAACGCGTTCTTTTTTGATAGCATAATACATCTGTGGCACGCGCAATAGCTCTTCGCTGAGCATAGTGCGGCCTATCTGAATTAATCGTTCCTTACTACGCGGCAAGATTGCCGTTTTGAAAGGAATGCCTAAAGGCTTCGTAAAGAGAGCCGTTACTGCATACCAGTCCGCAAGGCCGCCTATCATAGCTGCCCCAGAGATATGCATGATAAAGGCCCAAAATGTATCATGTCGCTGCGGATATGAAATTAAAAATATAATAGCCATGACAACCAACAGGGTGGTTGCCACTGGTCTGGTTTTCATCATCACTTGATCCTAACTTACTCAATTACGCATATAGACTGTTCCTATATAACGTAGTGACCTCGAGGCCTACGGACTTTCACAAATTATATCTACAATCTAAAATGTAGCCTCATCACCATCTTTTTGAGGTTCCCAAATCGGCACCTCCCCAAAGAGAGCTTTAAAGTATACAGACGGTGTCCATAATGGACCATTCAAATGCATTGGAATAAAGGCTTTATTCACCTGTACACGGCGCAAAAATTCAATACTGCCCCACTCCATAGCGTCTTCCAAACGATTATCTACAGGGAACATCGCTACATCTACGGCCAAACCGTCTAATTCCTTGAACTCACGCCAAGCCATACGCTTTGCATCCGCATTGTTTTCTGGCGTATCACCAAGCCAATGCCACCAATTAAGGTCTCCTGCATGGAAGATAGAGTCAGAGTCGATATTCGCCGTATTTGTCTTTATGTAAAAAGAGCCACCTTCATCGGTGCTGCCATACATATGGATGCCTACATCATCTAATAGTGCATCTTGGCCAGGGCGCATGGTAATACATTTTTTTACCTTGCCCTCTAACGGCACATCTTGATGACAAATATAGCGCGTTTGAGGACCATCAAATTCCGTAATGGATGGGTTAAAGTGATCTCCATGAGTGTGACTTACGAAGAACCAAAGTTCACGACCTCGTTTAGCCAACTGCCAAACAATATTATTAGGATCCTTATAATAATCAAACACATAGCAACGCTTACCATCCTCTACGAGGAATCCACTATGCGCTAAAAAAGTAACATGTAACATTATTATCAATACCTCTCATTTATTGAGAATTTATATCATTCGTATTTTTTATTATACCATATTTTTCTAAATACATGGCATAAACAAATGGCTATTCATGACACATATAAAGGACTTTTTTAAAGTCTTATCAAATATATAGTGCCCCATATGTATCATAATAAGGGCAGAAATGCCGCTGGCATTTCTTAGATGCGGCCAGCGGCTTTCATATAGTCGATATATTGGTTACCCCAGGTTTCAAGGGATGCTAACACAGTTTTAAAACCAGCCCCCACTTCAGTAAGGCTATATTCAACCTTTGGTGGAATGGTTCCATATACTTCACGATGTACAAGGCCATCATCCTCCATTTGGCGCAACGCTCTTGTAAGTGTAGCTTGTGTGATTGGATGTAATCTCCGTTCTAGTTCACGGAAGCGCACAGGACCTTCAGATAATTCATGCATAATCAACAAAGACCATTTGCCAGCCAATAACTTTTGGCTCGTTGCAAAAGGACACCGCCCCACTAAATCATGAACATTTACGAGTTGCTCTGCCATTGTCATTCTCCTTATATATCTAGCTTAAGTAGCTTGTTATAACAAAATTAATATCTATATCTATAGCTATGCTACTCTTTATCGCTATACTACAATTTCTATTTCGGTATTAGAAATATTTCCACTTAATGTAGTTCAAATCATATCACAATTTTTTAGAATTGCAAGTATTTTATAGTATCATTTTTTAGGGTACAAAAATTTTTGAAAATATTTTAATCAGTAAATATCACAATTCTATCATATTTGATAGTACCTATCTCAAATAATTCTACTATTCAAAATATTTGCACCAATATATAATAAACTCACTAACTAAATACAATTATCGGTTGGTGAATCAATAACTATTAGATTTAATCATCAACATTTATAGCTAAACAATTGTATCAATTTTACAGCATTAAACAGATTACACATTATCAATTGAAGGATTAGGTGATATTATGAAACGCATGCCTACACTATTCGTCGGTCACGGCAGCCCTATGATGGCTTTAGAACATACAGAAACAACAAATACTTTCAAACGTATAGGACAAAATATAATCAACAACTATGGCAAACCAAAAGCCATACTCGCCATCTCTGCTCATTGGTATGCAGATGGCACCTATGTTCAAAGCACAGAGAATCCAAAACAAATTTACGATATGTATGGATTTCCGCAAGAACTCTACGAAGTTGTATATCCTGCAAAAGGTGACAGCAATTTAACGAAAGAAGTACAAAAATTACTGGGTAACTCCGTTTCTATAAATGACACTTGGGGCATCGATCACGGCATGTGGACCGTATTAGTTCACATGTTTCCTGATGCATCGATTCCCGTTGTCCAACTATCTATCAATAAATACCTAAGCCCAAAAGAAGCCTATCAACTAGGAACAAAGCTTCAGTCATTACGCGATGAAGGCTATCTTATCATGGGCAGCGGTAATATCGTTCATAATCTAAGACGCATAGAATGGGATAATCCATCCGGCACCTCTGCCACAATTGAGTTTGACCAATATATTTCTAAGGCCGTCTTAAAAAACGATATAGATGCTATTGTTAATTACACTCGACATCCTCAGGCTAGCTATGCTGCACCTACACCAGATCACTATCTGCCATTAATCTATATTATGGGTGCTAGTGAAAGTACAAAACCGACTGTATTTAATCAAACCTATAGTTTGGGTTCCCTATCGATGACAGGATTTATCTTTGAGGATGAGCCTCAAAACATACTTTAAGCCCATAAAGATACAAAAATCTCCTAGGAAATTTTATTTCCTATTCACATAAAACCTTACATTACTATGTATAAACAAAAATAAATAAATAT